>JALELK010000028.1 GCA_022768745.1 Lachnospiraceae bacterium | reverse complement strand
CTCGTGATATCCCCGCAAATTCTTTACTTTGTCTTTTACCTGCTCCAGAAGTGCTGAATTTACCACACAGGCATGTCCATCATATTTCACAAAAAAGACCGGGCGGTCGCCTGATACCGCGTCCAACTCCTGTCTGGAAATCAGCCGACCATCGGAAACAGAATAAGGCGATGCTCCAAAGGCAATGGCAATCTTTGCCGTGTCTCGCTTTAAAAACTCCTGCAAACGCTTTTGAATTTCTGCATTGCTTCTGGCATCCATAACATTCAGTCCTGCATTGAATGTGGCAAAGCTGGCAAAATGCATGTGAGTATCCACAAAAGAAGGGATAAGCGCTCTCTTTCCCAACTCCACCCTCTGTGCATTATCATAAGTTTTTGGCAAAACATCTCCAACATATAAGATTGTGCCCTCATCCTCCACCAAATACTTTGCAATCGTATTTTTCTCGTCACAAGTAATGATTGTTCCTTCGTATATCTTCATAACAGCCTCCCTTTTCTTGTTTCATAATACAAAAGGCGTCTGAACGATTGCAGTCCAGACGCCCTTGTCATTAATGCTATTATAATGCAAATTGGTATAAATGAAAAGATTAATATTTATTATGTACTTTTTCCGCAAAGCACAAGACATCTTTTATCTCTATCACCTTACCATCATCCAGAATGGCTTTACCGCTCATATAACCAAAAACCTGATGCTGATCTGAGACAATCACCTTATAGTCCATATTTGCCGAGCGGTCCAATATAGGCCTGAAGTCCATCTCAAACCTACCATCACTGGATGAAAATTTCCAAGGTTTCAGATAATCATCCGGTGGAATGTGAAAGGTCACATCCTCCAGTTTGTGCACAACACCATCGTAAAACAAAACATTTTCTGTGGCCGCTGCAGTGTCTCCAAAACCATATCCAATGTTAAAACCGAAACTATGTCCACCCACATCGCAATTACCTGAGCCCCAATACCATGTATTGTCATAGGTCCACACACCTCTCCCCCAATCCAAGGTTCCAAAATTTCTTTGGGGTTCAAATTCATAGCGGACTCCATCATACTCCGCCCAACCGGATGCCCGCATACAGTTAATCTTTTGATTGTAATAAAAGTGTCCTTTTTTCGGCCATGGGGTCGCAATTACCATCGTGTCCATATCTGGCTGTTGCAGTCGGATATCACAGGAAAACGGCTTACCCTTATAAAAATTTTCAAATTGGCACAGAATATGTCTCATCCCTTCTTCCAGTACATATTTTAACGCCAGTCTGCCATTGTCATAGACAATATCTCCCTGGGATGAATTGGAGGGAAGCTTGAATTTTCCCATGGGAAAAGCATCCAAAATTGTCTCCGTGTGCTCCCAATTTTCCTTAAAATTCAGCAAAGAAACCGACTGTAATCCCACATATCCATCATCTGACAGAGTAAACGCCACTGCAAAGTCATCCCCCACCACAAGATAATAATCCCATTCTTTAATCCGAAATTTTGGTGCTTTTATCTGCTTCCTATCGTAAATTTGCAACTGTCGTCTTGACCACCCCGGCTCCGAAATATTTCCTTTTTCATCCAAAAGTGGCTGTTCCATTACAACTTCGTGATTTTGTCTCGACATAGGCACCTCCCAAAGACTAAATTCAGTAAGTAAGACCTTTTCACAATTAATCAATAATTCCAAACTCTCGATAAAACTTCTTTCTAGCTTCTTCATCGGAAGCAGCCTTTTGTGCATCCTCCGTACGTCCGGTGGAAAGCAACACTCTCATCAACCGTGCCAGTTTGTTTTCGCCCTCAAGTTGCCCCTCTAATCGTCCTTCTAATCGTCCCTCTGTTCTTCCCTTATTCACTAATCTCTCTGCCACATCACACATTGTGCTCACTTCCTTCCCGTCCTCACTTAACAACACTTCCTGATACACATCGTCCCCTGTCATCACAGATAACAGCTTCAGCACTTCATCCACGTGTTTAATCACCTGTGTATCGTTCGGCACGTAGTTCGCATTCTTCCGTTTCTCCGCAAAGAAATTCGCCACCACCCTGAAGTCACTCTGAAACTTCTCTATGGTTTCTTCGGACAACCACGCCACATTCACCACGTGAATACGATAATCATTCACATAAGCTTCCATCCCATCAGGAATATATAACACTTCTTTTAAGGACATTGGCTGCTTCCACTTTCTATCTGTTCCAAAGTATAAAACCAGGGTAACCACCGGTGTCAATTTCGTTCTTCTTTTCAACAACTGACTGCGATAAGACGCTCCGTCGTACCCCATCGCCCGGGCTGGCATCAGCGTTTCAATCTTAGTCTGGTTTTCCACACCGCAAATCGCCAACTCTACGTTTCCTTCACTCCACAGCTTAGCAATATCCCTTTCCTGTTCGTGCAATCTGAAATCGTCCGCCTTATACTGGGAACGAGTGGGCAAATCCTTTAAATCCTTTGGATTTACCTGTCTCTCACCCCGAAAAATTATGACATTCATAATGTCTGCAAAAACATCATCATAATCTTCCAAAAGTTTCTCTGATGAATCTTTTTCTCTCAAATAGTTCCTCCTTCTCCTTATGGTATCTAGAAAAACTCTTCTTTAAATCCGATTCATCTATCCTCTCTGTGTGAAAATTATAGCACCTGTAAACCTAACCGTAAAGATTATTTGTCCGTAGATTTCGTCTTATTTCTGGATGCCAGTAAACCTACCCTAAAATAACATAAATAACCCTCCTCACCAGTTTTATACTTTCCGGCAAGGAGGGTCTCTCTCAATTTATTTAATAATTGTGACTTTTCGGGCCATTAGGGACAGTTCTACGGGCCATTGGTATCCGTCCCTAATGAGCCAACAGCATCATAATCTTGTTGCTGCGGTTCACGAAAGCTGTCATTGCCTCCGGTGACAATGGCTTGTTGGCAAGCACTGCCAAATCATAAAGCTGCTGTGCAAACAACTCTACGTTTTCACCGTCTGCATGCTCAAATAAGTACTGAACCAAATCATTGTTGGCATTGAGAACCAAAGTCTCGTCACCACCAAACATAGATGGATCCATTCCGTACATATTGTACATCTTCATCATCTCCTGCATACGTCTTCCCTCTTCTGAAACAGTAAGCATAGATGAAACATCCTTATTTTTGAACTTCTCAACTTTAACAGTAAGTTTATCCTTTCCAACTGCTTTCTTGAACAGTTCAGAAAGGGCTTCCTGTGCGGCCTTCAGCTCATCCTCAGAAACTTCTTCCACAAGATTTTCTGTCAAATCCGCATCGATACGAAGGAACTTGTAATCCTGGTTTCTGGATTCCAAATGCGTGATGAAAGAATTGTCGATGGAGTGATCCAAAATCACAGCATTCATGCCCTGCTCCTTGAACAGGTTAATATACTGGCTCTGCTGCTGAACATCTGTGACGTAGAAAATCGTCTTTCTCTTGTCCTCTTCAGAATCTGCTTGTGTATCGCCGGCAGATTCTTCACCTGTAGCGGAATCCTCTTTTACTTCCTCAACTTCTACTGCATCACCATTTTCATCTGTTGCCTTCCCATCGGATTTCTCGGCATCCTTCTCTTCCTCCGCAACCAGAAGTTCCGGAAGTGTTGTGTACTTTCCGTCTAAATCTTTAAACAAAATATAATCGTTCATTCTGTCACAGAACTTGTCATCCTTCATACAACCAAACTTGATGAATGGGCTGATGTCATCCCAGTACTTCTCGTAATTTTCTTTATCTGTCTTGCACATTCCTGAAAGCTTATCTGCCACTTTCTTTGTAATGTACTCAGAAATTTTTGTGACAAATCCGTCGTTCTGAAGTGCAGAACGAGAAACGTTCAGTGGCAAATCAGGGCAATCGATAACACCCTTCAACAGCATTAAGAACTCAGGAATCACTTCCTTAATGTTATCAGCGATAAATACCTGATTATTATAAAGTTTGATGGTTCCCTCAATGGAATCATACTCCGTATTAATCTTAGGGAAGTACAAAATACCCTTTAAGTTAAACGGATAATCCATATTTAAATGAATCCAGAACAATGGCTCCTTGTAATCCATAAATACCTTGCGATAGAAGGCAATGTAGTCCTCATCTGTGCACTCACTAGGATTCTTTGTCCAAAGTGGAGTGGTATCATTCAAAGGAACCGGACGTTTAACAATCTTTAGCTGATCCTTTGCAGGCTCAACTTCCACCATCTCTTTGGTTCCGTCTTCTTTTTCCTTTTCCTCCATCTTGGCATCGGTATGAATTTCCTCGATAACCTTATCTGTGTCTCTCTTGTCAGCCACATCAATGGTCTCGTATTCCTCCGGTGCATCCTTCTTACTGAGATAAATCTCAGTCGGCATAAAGGAACAATACTTCTCAATAACTTCCTTTGCACGATATTCGTTGGCAAACTCTAAACAATCCTCATTCAAGAACAGGGTAATCTTTGTTCCGACTTCTGCCTTGTCTCCATCACCCATCTCAAACTCTGTACCACCGTCACACTCCCAGTGTACCGGCTTTGCACCTTCCTTATAGGACAGAGTATCAATATGTACCTCATCGGCAACCATAAATGCTGAGTAAAATCCCAAACCAAAATGTCCGATAATCTGCTCCTCGCTGGCTTTATCCTTGTACTTCTCCAGGAAATCCGTAGCTCCGGAAAAAGCAATCTGGTTGATATATTCATCTACTTCCTCAGCAGTCATACCAAGACCGTTATCAATAAAAGTCAGAGTCTTGTCCTCAGGACTTACAATCACCTGAATCTTTGCCTTGTAATCAGCGGGCAATTCATACTCACCCATCATGTCAAGTTTCTTTAATTTTGTAATGGCATCGCAACCATTTGAAATCAATTCTCTGTAAAAAATATCATGGTCGGAATACAACCACTTCTTAATGACAGGGAAAATATTCTCGCTTGTAATTGATAAACTACCACGTTTGTTACCCATATTATTTCACTCCTTTTATCTAATTTCTACAGACAGATGTTGTCAATCCAGCTAATTCAAAGCCTTCCCACCTATCTGCTATGCTCTAGAACATATAATAAATCAGCAATTTTTAAAAGTCAATAAAAAATTAGCACTCTTTTAAAAAGAGTGCTAACAATTCTATTTTCATAAATTATAATCGTTGAAAATCTTCTTCATTCTAAAGACCAATTTTCAATAATATTCTAAATTACTGCTCTGATTCCAAAGATTCCAAAAATTTCTTCACCTGTCCATAAATAATATCCATTAACCTGGTTCTTGCTTCCACAGAGGCCCAGGCAATATGGGGTGTAATCAACAGTCTGCTACTGTCCTTAAGATCTTTGAAAGGACTGTTCTCAGCCATCGGTTCCACATCCAAAACGTCCAGGGCTGCTCCTGCAATCTGCTCCTGTTCCAAGGCATCTCTCAGATCCTGTTCCACAATGATGGGTCCACGCCCTACGTTGATAAGAAATGCGCTTCTTTTCATCTTCGAAAAGGCATCCTGATTCATTAGATGCAGAGTATTTTCATCCAGCGGCGCATGGATGGATACAATGTCTGAAGTGGCAAGCAGGGTATCAAAATCCACCTCCTGATACTTATTGTTATGATTTCTACCGGAAGTGGAGTAATACTGCACTTTACATCCAAAGCATTCAGCGATTTCCGCCACTCTTTTTCCGATGGCTCCCAGACCGATAATACCCCATGTTTTTCCTGCCAGTTCACAAAACACCTTGTCAAAGTGGGTAAACATCCTATCCCCGATATAATTGCCCTCCTTGACATAACTGTCATAGTATCGGAGATTTTCATACAGATAAAACAACATGGCAAAGGTGTGCTGCGCCACGGAATCCGTAGAATATCCCGCCACATTTCTCCAGGCAATGCCCCGGCTGTCCAAATACTCCTTATCCAAATTATTGGTGCCGGTGGCGGTAACACAAACCAGCTTCAATTTTTCGGCTGTGCCAATGGTCTGCTCATTTACCGGCACTTTATTTATGATAATAACATCTGCATCCTTTACCCTCTCCGGCACTTCCTCCGGTGTGGAAAATGGATACATCTCCACCTCCCCAAACTCTTTAAACTTAGATAAATCCAGGTCTTCGCCAATGGTTTTTCTGTCCAAAAAAACAAGTTTCATACCTATTATCTTTCCTTTCTCATTAAGCATATAACCAAACACAGTGTGAAAGTCATCCAATAAAGTACAGCTTTACCGGTTACTTCAGACTTTCCATATAGCTATCCACCACTTTGAAAAATGGCAAATGTTTTTCCTCAATCATTCCTATCTTCTCGCCAAAGGACATGACCTTCTTTGGTTCCTCTGCCACCGTCTTCCACTGTGGCAACCCTTTTCCGTTCGGATTTCCTGTTTTTACATAATTCACCAGATAGTTTTGCATTATTTCGGAAAGCTTCTCATCACTTTTATCATAGTTCTTTGCATTTCGGAACAAATTGCCATACATATATGGCATCTCCCCCGCATGCCAGGTTCCGATACTATCGTTTTCTTTATTAAAATAATACATATAAGCCGGGCGTTCTTCTGCCGTCATTAGTTTTGACCAGGCATAATGACTGTAGCCAAACCACGCCCATCCCATAATGTCATTATAGTTTTGTTTGGCCTCTTCATCGGTTTTGGCAGGATAAAGCTTTACCACATCTTTTACTCTGTCTTTTCCCACCACCTGTTCTAAGCTCTGTTCATAATTGTCCAGATTCACATGATTGCCAAACATCAAAAAGACATACGCTTCATTGGCATTGTATCCACCAAGAATGGCCTCTTCATTATTTTCCCCTTTTTCATAAGTGAGATATGGCTGTTCTGTAATGGCATATCCATCCACCGTCATCTCATTATTGGAATATCCGGTTTCCACCAACTGCTCAGCCGGAATTTTTCTCAAATCCTCTATGGATTTACAATCAAATTCTTTCAGTATATCCTTGCTAACTTTTTTTGCATCTTCTATGGTCCGAAAGGTGTGGTATGGCTGCACGGCACAAATTCCGCTGGACTCTGCCACAGCTCTTTTAAAAAGCCCTTTTGCCAATGGGGAAACACAGATTGCATTGACAGAAGATGCCCCTGCCGACTCTCCTGCAATAGTAATATTGTCCGGGTCCCCATCAAAGGATGCAATATTTTCATTCACCCATTTTAATGCCTGAATCTGATCCAATAATCCATAGTTTCCTGTGGTATGATTCTCAGACTCTTCTGCCAACTCATCGCTGGCGAGATAACCAAAGACTCCGAGACGATAGGCAATGGTTACCACAACAACTCCTTTTTTTGCCAAAGTTTCCCCGTTATAATCTCCGTAATAACTCTGTCCCGAATTCAAAGATCCACCGTGGATATATACAAGCACCGGCAGCTTTTTCCCATCAGAGTTCGCCGGTTTCCATACATTCAGATAAAGGGAATCCTCAGAGCGAGCCTCCTTATAATTATCCTTTGTGGTTATTTTAAAGTTGTGGTAGCCCACAATCTGAGAGCCAGCAGTAAATAAGGGATCACTCTCCTGCTGCATAGACATAGGTGCAAATGTATCGCAGGCCCGGATTCCTTTCCAGTTTTCCGGCTCCTGTGGCTCTTTCCAACGCAGGTCCCCCACCGGAGGTTTTGCATATGGAATTCCGGCATAAACCTCCACCTTCTCATCCCGGGAATACACCCCTGTCAAATCTCCCTGTTTTACATGACGAACCCCAGTCACCTGCGGATTTTTCACATCAACCGCAGGAACCTGCTTATAAAGTGGATTGGACAGGTTGCTAGAACTGAACAACAGCACCGCCACCACCACAAAACTAAGCAGTCTGATGTACCACTTTTGCTGACGAATCCATTGCTTGTTGAAGGAAAAATAACAGACAAAAATCAAAAGTCCTATCAGCCAACCCATCAAAGTGTTTTTATGAATTTCCATATAGATGGCAAACACTACTGCCAACAAAATAAATCCAATATAAAAACCAACCTGCGGCTTTTCCTTTTTCTGTGTTTCCTTCTCCTTGCTCATAATTCCCCCAAAAATCTACTCTGACCTTTACTGAAACTGTCCTGAAATTATAAATCAACTCTACCGCTTATTGCAATTGCCCCAAAACCTATAATTTCTGCTCAAGGGCAACTAAATCTTCGTATGTCTTGGCGTAGGTTGGACATGCATCCGAAGGAACTGCAAAATCCTTTGAAACCTTTCTAAGCTGCTGCATGTATTCCTTTGCTTCCTCATCCTTTCCGGCATCCATTGCCGCACGAAGCTTCGCGTAAAGCTCCCCTACTTCCGCCAACTCACTGTGGTTTTCTCCATGTACTCTTACCACTACCGGTAAAATCTTGTCTAATTCCTGTATTAATTCCTGCATTTTCATTTCCTCCAAAATCTTTATTTAATCACCACATAGCCAAGGCTTGTAATAATCTCTTTCAATGTGTCTAAACTGGTGACATTTTCATCAAATTCCACCTTTGCCTTGCTGGCATTATACATCACCTGGGCATCGGTAACACCCTCTGCCTTTTTTAAGGCTGTCTCAATTTTTTGTGCGCACATAGGGCACACCAACTCTTCCATCTGAATGCTTTTTTTCATATTTTTATCCTTTCTTTTTGGAACCGATTAACAAACGCATCGCGTTAAAGATAACCAGTAAAATACTTGCCTCGTGAATTAACATTCCCAGTGCCATATGAACGTATCCGGCAAACAATCCTATAAGCAATAATACAACGGTTCCCACTGCAATGGCAATGTTTTCAAACATAATTCTTTTTGTAAACCGGGCCAGGGAAAGTGCCTCCACAATAGCTGTGAGTCTGGATTGAATCAGGACCACATCTGAGCTGTCAATGGCCACATCTGTTCCGCCTCCCATGGCGATTCCCGTATCTGCCAAAGTAAGCGCCGGGCTGTCATTGACCCCATCCCCCACAAAGGTGATACACCGGTCATCTTTCTGCCAATTCTTTATCCGTTGCAACTTATCCTCCGGCAAAAGTTCTGCGTAAACCTCCGAAATTCCAATCTGCGCTGCCACAGCCTTGGCGGTACTCTCATTATCTCCGGTAAGCATGGCAATGTGTCTCATCCCCATTTTCTGAAGTTTTTGAACACTCTCCTTTGCGTCCTCCCGGATGGCATCTGCCACTGCAAAGAGAAGCTGTATCTGTCCGTCTTTTGCATAAAGAACGGTGGATGCTCCCTGATTTTGCAAACGAGTGATATCTGTTTTCTGTTGTTCATTGAGATGGATTTCCCTGTCTTCCATCAATCTCTCACTTCCCACAAGGATTTCACTTTCGCCAAGCCGGGCAGCCACCCCCATTCCCTTTAGGAGTTCCTGTTTTTCCACTGCCAGTAATGTCACCTGTTTGGATTTTGCATAGGAGACAATAGCCTTTGCCAGAGGATGTTCACTGGTCTGCTCCACACCGGCCGCCTCGGACAGCGCCTCCTCCAATGACACATCTCCATACATTTTTGCTTCGATTACCTCCGGTGCTCCCTTAGTGAGGGTTCCGGTTTTATCAAACACCACGGTATCTGTTTTCGCAAAGGTGTAGACACTGTCTCCTCCCTTTAACAAAACTCCGTTTTTTGCTCCTCGGCCGATTCCCGCCACATTGGCGATAGGTGCTCCTATCACCAGCGCTCCCGGGCAGGCCAAAACCAACACCGTGATTGCCGTATCCAAATCCCTGAAGAAAATGAACACCAATACTGCCATCACCACAACTGCCGGGGTGTAATATTTTGAAAAGCGATTGATAAAACGCTCCACCGGGGATTTTGCATCCTGAGCCTCTTCCACCAGCTCAATGATTTTTGCAAATGTAGTGTCCTCACCCACACGGGTTGCCTGCATACGAAAGCTTCCACTGTCGAGAATTGTACCTGCATACACAAAATCTCCCACTGATTTTTTCACCGGAACCGATTCTCCCGTGATACTGGCCTCATTCACATATCCCTCACCAAAAACCAGATTACCGTCCACCGGAACCTGATTTCCGGTTTTCACCAAAAGGATATCCTCCTCTTCCACCTCATCGGCATCAATTTCTTCCACTTCATCGCCCTCCACCCGAAAAGCAGTGGCAGGTGCCATCTGAGTCAGCTCCTTGATGGCATTTCTGGTTTTTCTCATGGTCTTCTGTTCTAAGTATGATCCAAACTGAAACAGAAAGGTAACAATGGCGGCCTCAGAAAACTCGGCAATCACCAGGGCTCCAATTACTGCAATACTCACCAAAACCTCGATGCCTACCGTCTTAAACCGCAATCCCTGAACACCACGGTAAAAAATAGGGAAACCGCAAAGAACAGTAGCAATAAGATAAAGTACCACCGCCCCCGTCTCAAAAACTCCCGTCTTAGACAAAAGAATTGCAAGCAGCGTAGCACCACCTGCAATCCACATAAATAAATTCGAATATTTATTGATAAATCGATTCATAAAATACTTCCTTTTTTCAAATTCTTCTGTAAGGATTTTCTACCCAGATAGAATTTACTGCTGCAAAAATTCATCCTTTAGGCTTCGCTCAAAAAGGCTCTTCAACGCCAAATCCGGATCCATATTTTCATAAATCACATTGTAGACAGCCTGGCAAATCGGCAGTTCCACTCCATAGGATTTCCCCAGATTTCGAAGGGCCTTTACGGTGTAGTATCCCTCAGCAAGTTTTCCGTAATCTTCTTTTTTTACAAGACTTTTTCCATAGGCCAGATTATGGCTGAATGGAGAAAACAAAGTTGCCTCATAATCCCCCAGATGACATAAACCATAGACCGTACTTGGCTTTCCACCCATGGCAACAATCAAACGGGAAATTTCATTGGTGGCTCTGGACATTAAAGCTCCCTTCAGCGAAGACAAATCCAACCCCTCCAGCATTCCCGCTGCAATTCCCACCACATTTTTTGCGGCAGCTCCGATTTCATTTCCAATCAAATCCGTTCCATAATAAAAACGTATCAGATTACTGGAAAATTGTTCCACCACTTCTTCTTTCACAGCCTCGTCATTACTGTCGATTACCATACAGTTTGGCACTCCCCGGTAAAATTCCTGCACATGTCCCGGTCCCAACCATACAGCCACATGGTTACTGTAATCCAACGTGTCTGATGTAATCTGGGAAAGACGTCTTCCGGTGCCAATCTCAATTCCCTTCATACAAAGTATAATGGTCTTTTCTTTGATTTGGCAGTCTGCCAAATCTGTCATAACATTTTGTAAACTCTGGGCTCCTACGGAAACCACCACATAGTCCATTTCATTTATCTGCTCATAATCTGTCACAAGATTTACGGTTTCAGGCATTGACAGATACTCATTCTTCCTGGTCTCCAACAACTGCTTCATTCTCTCAGAGGACTTTCTCCCATATAGACAAACCTCATGACCGACTCTGTCTAAATACCATGCAATAAAACTTCCCCATCGGCCACAGCCCACAACCATAATTTTCTTTTTCATATTCATATCGCGATCCTTCCATATCATATATAGTTTCTTATCGCTCCCCAAATCTTTCAACATTCTAACATAGATTATTTGATTATTCCACCCTAATTTCCTAGTTTATTACTAGGAATTATTGTGGCACCTTCCATATTCTCTCAAACTTTTTGAATTTTGGATGCTATCACGCTCATGTAGTTTTCCTTTGACTCTTACATACAGTGGTGCTAATATACTTTTTATACATAAAGAAAGAAGGGTTATCAATGAAGTTCTTAATTCTATTTATTTTAGCTATGGTGATTAGTTCCATCGGCTTTAAAAAATTTGTCTGGTTCATCTCTTTGGGCTACGGTTTTTCCATCGCCGGTATCGGTGTGGCACTGATGTTTTTGTTCTCTGACCAACTAAGTCCGGTGACCATTTTGTTGTCAGTACTTCTCATTCTTTACGGATGTCGCCTGGGGGGATATCTTTTACTTCGCGAAAAAAGAAGTGCCTCCTATCAGAACACTATGAAAAATGAGGTAAAGGATGGTTCCTCTATGAACTTTTTCTTGAAAGTTTTAGTCTGGTCCAGTTGTGCACTTTTGTATTGTTGTGAGGCATCTCCAATATACTTTAGGCTGGCAAATGGGGCCAAACCGGATACTGTCTGCATTGTAGGCACTGTGATTATGATTCTTGGAATTATCTTGGAATCTGCATCTGATTTAACAAAAAATAAATATAAAAAGGAACATCCAAAGCGTTTTTGTGATGTGGGACTATTTCGGATGGTTCGCTGTCCCAACTACTTAGGTGAAGTTTTAATTTGGACCGGTGTATTCGTTTCCGGTGTTACCGCTCTTTCCGGTGCTATACAGTGGATTGCCGCTTTATCCGGATGGATTTGCATTGTCTACATAATGTTTGGAGGGGCAAGGCGACTTGAACTCCGACAAAATAAAAACTATGGGGATGACCCGGAGTACCAACACTATGTAAAGACAACTCCGATTCTGATTCCTTTGATTCCACTTTACAGCGTAGCAAAATACAAATGGTTGGTAGGGTAATTCCCACCAACCATTTTTTTATCATCTTTTCAAAACAAATCCTATATTGACTCCTACTTACTACTTGAGTTTTGAGTACTTTTTCACATACACTCTCCGCTGCATAGTGGCGTCTAAAAATCCCAGATGGTCTTTTACACCATGGGCTCCACAGTAAACTCCCGCCAGGCAGTTTTTATCCAACACCATCTGCACTGCTTCCACTTCTGACTCATCCATTGCTGCACATACCGCACCAAGATCTTTTACAAAAACACAGGCGTCATTTTTCATAGCCTCAGCGATTTTAGAAATGGTATTTTTTTCTTTTGAATCAACACATGCAAAGGATACACCGGCAATCTGGGCCATATCGTCAATCATGGGATAAACACGCTTTCCTGCAGAAGACATCTCTTTCACCACCTTGGACCGGTCAAATATGATGTGGGTATACCCGCTGATTTTTTTAATTTCTTCTCTTAAAATCTGCTCGGGAAGTTCCGGGACAAATCCGGTAACCACTGTGGTATCCAAGCCCTCTTTTTTACAGATTATCTCCTGACAGATATCCTCTAAAGTCTCGCTGACGGCAAAGGCATTTTCATAATCTGTTCCCAGACAAAGCACACCGTGAAAACGCATAAAGAAGGCATTGCTCTTTAGATGTCTCTGAATTTCCGCAGAAACATTGCGCATCAAGGGTTTTGTGGAGGAAATGGCATACTTTGCGCTAAACACACCCTCTCCCAGCACTTTCTTTTCTGCATCATTTCTGCCATACAACGGCTTGCCCATAGCCCCCACCGCAGTTGCATACAACTGATGGGTATGAATCACAAAATTAATATCCGGGCGATATTTATACGCTTCTCCGTGGACCCCTTTTTCGCTGGAGGGTTTTATCTCCCCCTCATAACTACAGTCCTCAATTTTACATACCACAAGTTTCTCCGGAGTCAGCCGATCATAAGCCATTCCGCTTGGTGTAATCAAAAATTCCGTATCTGAAATTCTGGCGCTGATATTTCCCCAGGTTCTGGCAATCAGCCCTTTTTCCACCAATTCCAATCCTGCTTTGATAATCAGTTTTGCCGCTTCATCTCTACTGTACGCCATATCATCTCTCCTGTTCTTGGCCACACCCGTGGTCATTCTTTAAACATCATCATAATCATCTAAAAATGTATGCTTGTTGCCTTCTTTATCCTTGTAGGCAATAATGGTGCGCAAGTTTACATTGTATACACTCTTAAAAATGTTCCCCTCCACATATGGATTCACTTCTTTTAGTTTCTTTATCAACTGCTTCACTTCCATTCGTTTGGATGCGGACGTCCCATCATCCCGGCAGGAAGAACATACATCTGTGAAATGACAGGCACACTGGATAAAATGAAGGTTGTTGAAATCCCGCCACCGCATAATATCATCCTCGCGAATCAAATACATGGGGCGAATCAACTCCATCCCCTCAAAATTTGAACTGTGAAGTTTCGGCATCATAGTCTGTACCTGGGCACCGTAAAGCATTCCCATAAGAATGGTTTCAATCACATCATCATAGTGATGTCCCAGAGCTATTTTATTGCATCCAAGTTCCTTTGCCTTGTTATACAGATGACCTCTTCGCATTCTGGCGCAGAGATAACAGGGCGATTGTTCAATCTCATAAACTGCATCAAAAATTTCTGTCTCAAAAACGGTGATGGGCACACCCATCATTTTGGCATTTTTTTCAATCACCAGACGGTTAACCTCACTGTATCCGGGATCCATCACAAGAAATACCAGTTCAAAGTCAAATTTGTTATGTCTTTTCAACTCCTGGAAAAGCTTTGCCATCAGCATAGAATCTTTTCCCCCGGAAATACACACTGCCACCTTGTCTCCCGGTTGCAAAAGCTCATACTCATTGATGGCTTTTGCGAAAGGGGAAAACAGGCACTTATGAAAGGTTTTTTGTATACTTTTTTCCACTTCCTTTTGCTTATCTGCATAATCATCCTGATAAGCGGAGGTCAGCCAGTTGGCATATCCTCCCTGAAGGCTCACTGCATCGTATCCCAGTTCCCGCAGTTGCTCCGCCATAAAGCTGCTTTGAATTCCCTTCATACAATATAAAATATATCCAATATTTTTATCCAGGCTTCCTTCCTTTGCCAGATCCAAAATATTTTCAAAACTCTCGGCATTTGGAATGGAACCGTATCGAAAAGAGACTTCATCTCTCACATCACAAAGCCGATACAGGGATGGATGTACATCCGCCATCTGCTCTATGGTAATTTCTCCGTCTTGGTATTTTTCAAACATCTATTCATCTCCGTTTTATTCTTATTTATCTTCAGAAAATACTTTTTTACACCAGGTTTTCTTTCCGCAATGTGGACATTTCAAATGTCTTGTGGTCCCCAAATGCATCCCCATGGAATACTCTCCAAAACTTGGTACAAACAATTCATCGCAATTGTCACACTGATAATATCCCAGAGTGCGCTCCCCTTCCATTGCCACTAGAATACCGGAAATAAAGATTGCAATTGCAATAACCTCAAGTGTCACAATCACCGGGATGCTCATTGATTTAGCATAAAAAGATACAACCATATTAATAGTAACAAACGCTACCGTGGAAATCACTCCCGTTACAACTGTCTGAATTGCTTTTCTTTTATTTTCTTCTCTTTCTTTAATCATATTCACCATATTTTCCTCCGCTTTTTTCTGATACTCTTCCTCCGAAAACCGCTCTCCGGAAAGAAGTTCATTTACTGTAATATCCAGTTCATCACACAACGGTAATAACAGCGATACTTCTGGAAAACCATTTCCCCTCTCCCACTTTGAGATGGTCTTATCACTGATTCCAAGGGCATCTGCCAGTTGCCTCTGTGTGTAACCTTTTCGCTTTCTCTCAGAAGCGATAAAATGTCCAATTAATATTTGGTCCATGTTCTTCCTCCTTTCTGAGCTGATTATCATAAATTTCTGAGTACTTTCACACCCACGGGTCGTAGATTATGGTGAATTATCGCGGATTCTACGCTCCGTAGATACATTCAGGGCAACTCCTTATGAAATGTATTTTACAATATTTCCAATACCGACACAATATACTTCCCCCAGTCCCCGACACTCATGTCATTTTGTTTGCATGGGAACTGTTGTGCGAATCATTGACTGGAAAATCTCATTTATTTTTGTGTTCTTTTTGGGATTGTTATTTTTTAAGCCATTAGTGACAGACATTAGAACCACCGGGGACAGACCATCGAGCCATTGGTATCCGTCCCCACTGGTCTTATTCCGACGGAATCGTACGGATTCTTGTGAAGAAATAGACATATTTAAAAATAATAAGAAAAATGATAAATGCACGTCCATACCAGTTTGGCATTGCCCAGCACGCTAACAATAACATACATGATGCGGGGATCAACAGGCTGAATTTTGTCTTTAGAGTCATACTCCTGTTCTGTACAAAATCCTCCAAGTGCTTTTTGTAAAGTTTTGTTCCCGTAAACCAACGGTGAAATCTTTCTGAGCCCTTCGCCAAACAAAATGACGCCAATAAAAGGAATGGAGTTGTGGGCAGTACCGGAAGCACAACACCTACTGCACCAATTCCAATCGCTGCAAATCCTATGATGATCCATAGAATTCGTAGTGAATTTTTTTCATTTTATACCTCCTGTTAGTTTATTCTAACTGATTATACATTAGTTAGGCAAATCTAACAAGAGGCAATTTCTACTCACTATCACCATTTGTTAAGGTTATTGTTCCTGTTGCTATAGATTCCGCCTCCGCCAAAAGGCTCACATATTGGTTATCTATTCTTAGAAAAAATGGGATTTTCTTGTCAGTGCGATTCAGGATAACAAGACTAACTTTTCCGTTCTTTTCAAAGGCTGTAATCTCCATAGTCTCCTCCTTCAGCGCACCCCCGTACGGTATTCCTTAGGTGACATTCCCTTAATTTTCTTAAATACTTTAGAAAAATATTTTTCATCGTTAAATCCCACCTTGTATGCAATCTCATAGTTTTTTAGGAGATTCTGTTCCAGATAACAACAAGCCCTGTCTATCCGTATCCTATTAAGATAATCAATCTTTCAAAAGGGTGCAATTTTTTCAAGTTACAATTGTTTACAAAGCCATAAAAACAAATATGTATTATTATTGTCAGTCGTTTATCGATACATCGTTGAGGAATACATAATATACATCTCCGTACTTTTCCGTATGAACAAACCTTCCGTAATCCAAAACCGTTTTTATTGTTCCGTCCTTACACCTTATTCGATATTGTACCCGGTCAATGTCTTTTTCCTGTACAATCTGACTGGAAATATCGCTCTCAACTATTTTCAAATCATCCGGATGAACCATACCTCTAAAAGAGTTTCCTGTTAATTCTATAAATTCCTCCTGATTTTGGCACTTAAAAATTTTCAATATTTCCTGATTAAACATAATTAATTGTTCTTCTTCATCTGCATGATATACAAAGAAACCTCCCGGCAAAAGGTCCGCAACCGCTTCTACCTTTTTTAAAGATTCTTCCGTATCCACATGAGTACGTGATCTTCTGTTATGCATTTGGTTCTCATAATAACGGCTTTTGTCTGTATACATCATTTCATCCGCAACCGCTACGCTTTTTTCAAAATTAATTGCATGCTCCATCCAAACGCTTCCAATAGATGCAGAATACCGGTTATCCTTCCATAACCCGGTAAGCTTTTCCAATTTCTCATCAAATATCGTTTTATTTTTATCAAAGGATAAAATTACAAATTCATCTCCCCCAAAACGATATTTCTTTGCTTCAGGGAAAATCTCCGTTATTGCTTTGGCAACAGATGCAATCAACTCATCTCCTGCATCATGTCCAAAGTTGTCATTAACTTTTTTCAGCCCATTTACATCTGCAAAAACCACGCCAACGGGTTGCGTGCTAATTTCTTGGTCATGTTCAATAAAATCAATATCTTTGTAATACGCTTTACGATTTTTAAACCCGGTTAAAGCATCCAGTTCCAAATCCGAAATCTGCAAATTAATCTCTATATACTGTTCCAAGGACTTTACTCTTTTTTTCATAGAATATGCTATAATCCGATCTTTATAATCATTCTTCTTCTCTAAAGCAGACAATATTGCATCTTTATCCATCTTCTTTGCGGCATAGACATATTCCAATTCAGAAAAAACCAATCCCACCTTGATTTCATCCGGATATTTTTTCATATACTGATTCATAGAATGTAAAATAGTATTCATAAGTTCGTCATTATCGGAATCCATTCCACACTCAAATAATTCCTTACATACATCCATAAATTCAGCAGCATACATATCGCTCATTTTTGCAAGAATTTGCTTTTTATATTTTTCATACTCCTGCACCTGTCCCAACCGATAATACAGTGTTGTGGCACAACGAATGACATCGTCCAGAATAATCTCCTCTGCATGATATTCTTTCACAGCCAAATCAAAGGCCTGCGATGCTTCTGCCAATCGGTTTAACTTCTGCAGCGAAATGGATTTATTAATATAGATGTATGCACCCATCTCCTCATCGCAATTTTTCAGAACTTCCTCTGCAAGTTCGATATTTTTCATTGCTTCCGTATAGTTTTGTTCCTCAATATATGTCAAAGCAATATTGTTATACTCAAATGCATAATAGAATTTTTCACCATTTTCCTTTGCAATCTTTAACGCAGTTTCATAAAAGAAACGTGAAACACTGTATTCTGCTTCGCAATGTGTTGCCACCCCTATCAAATTAAAGCATGACAAAAGCTTTGGAGTATACGGATAACTATGATAGTCCACTACAATTGGCTCTATAATTTCTATGGTTTTTCTGAAATCACCCTCTTAATAAAACAGCTGTCCATAACAAAAACTTGCGTGTATACGGACTTCCGTTTTTTCCCGGTTCTTCAACAACAGCCGTTCATAAAATTTTTTCTGTTCCCCTGACGATAATTTATCAATTTTCCCTTTTTGTACTAAAAATCTGCATAATTCATATCA
The DNA here is from genome assembly GCA_022768745.1 of Lachnospiraceae bacterium. GTDB lineage: Bacteria > Bacillota > Clostridia > Lachnospirales > Lachnospiraceae > Pararoseburia. Next base: position 2,879 of record JALELK010000028.1, on the reverse strand, counting down.
AAGTACCTCATATCATACTGCATTACTCAAAAACATACATTCCTGACTCAGAAAGAGCCTCCTTTATTTCTGTCTGTTTCTTCATTTGAAAGAACAATAACAGACTGCAACATAAGATTAATAATTGTCTTCACGAACCTCAAAATAGCCCTGTGGATAATTACATACCGAACAAACCTCAGGAGCCTTTGTGCCAACTACAATATGTCCACAGTTACGGCATTCCCATACCTTTACCTCGCTCTTTTCAAAAACTTTAGCAGTTTCAATATTCTGAAGAAGTGTACGATATCTCTCTTCATGATGCTTCTCGATTTCTCCTACTGCTCTGAATTTAGCAGCAAGTTCAGGGAATCCCTCTTCTTCTGCAGTTTTTGCAAAATCTTCGTACATATCTGTCCACTCACAGTTTTCACCTTCTGCAGCTACAGAAAGATTCTCTTTTGTGTCACCAATTCCTCCCAATTCCCTAAACCACATTTTTGCATGTTCTTTTTCATTATCAGCTGTTTTTAAAAACAAAGCTGACATCTGCTCATAGCCTTCCTTCTTTGCAACTGATGCAAAATATGTGTACTTATTTCTTGCCTGTGACTCTCCTGAAAATGCTTCCTGTAAATTCTTTTCTGTCTTTGTCCCTGCATACTTGTTTGTTGCCATTGTTTTTTTCTCCGTCTTCTTTACTATTTTTTCAAAATCTGATGCCGGATGTTTACACAATGGACATACGAAATCCTCCGGTAATTCCTCTCCAATGTATTCATAACCACAAATGGTACAACGCCAGATTGTCTGCCCCTCATCTGTTGTTCCAATTGCCTGTGGGTTCGGTTTAATATGGTTCAAATAATAATCATATGTTACAGATGGTATATCGGACAATACTTCCATATCTGTAATCTCGCCTATGAACATGGTGTGTGAACCTAAATCTTGTGTTTTATCAACCTTTGCAGAAATATAAGCGTTGGTTCCTTCTGTAATATAGTAAATACCATTTGCACCACGAGTGCAAGCCTCAAAACCATCAAATTTATTAACTTCACGTCCGCTCTGAAATCCAAAATGCTTAAATAAATCAAACGATGCCATCTGGCTTAAAACAGATACTGTAAACTCCCCGGTTCTTTGAATCATATCGTGAGTATCATTTGCTTTGTTCACGCAGATACTTAACTGATTAGGTGCTGACGCAGCCTGAATTGCCGTATTGATGATACATCCATTATCTTTTCCCGCTTCTTTAGCTGTTAGTACAAACAAGCCATAGCTTAACTTATTCATTGCTTTCTTCTCCATTCCAATCCTCCTTTATCTTCTCCCTGCATTTCGTTCAAAAATATCTTGTGGCATTAGAGGTTTTTTTATGCACAACTTTTCCAGTGAGACACAGCTTGCCTTGTTACCATTATTTTATCAGCTAACTCATCTTTGTGGCATTCCTCTTTGACTTCTAAGTTTTAATATAATATTTTTTAAAGTTCACAGATAAAAAAGAGACCTCCGTAAGAGGTCTCTCTTAGTTACTCAGCTTGAGCCATAAAGTTATAATTATTTCATCAGATCTTTTCCGGCATTCCATGCCTGCCCTACTTTTTCTGTTGCAACATAGTATCCGGACTGGAACTGATCAAAAATCAGGGCATTTAATTTCAGAGGATCAATTTTTCCATTCTCAGAAAGAACTTTTTCTTCTGCACTCACATTTACAATGGTTCCTACCACCGCATGAAGATTCTCTGTCTCAACGATCTCAGCAAGCTCACACTCCAGTGTGACCGGAAATTCCGTAATAATCGGTGCATTTACATGGGGACTTTTTTCTGCATGATATCCGGATTTTTCGAATTTATCCGGCATAGTATTACCGGAAGCAATTCCATAAAAATCTGCCACATCCATATGGTCTTTATCTGCAATACTTACCGTAAAGGCTTTCGCTTTACGGATATTTTTTGTTGTTTTGTGGTCCTCATCTATAAAGAGGGAAATTTTATCATGACCGCTGATCATTCCCCATGCTGCGTTCATCACGTTTACCACACCATTTTCATCATAAGCTGCAACCATCAAAACCGGCATGGGAAATACAGCCGGCTGTACACCTAAATCTTTTCTCATTGTATCTACTCTCCTTTCAGCTTTCTATATCTGCTTTGAGTTCCTTTGTGCTGTGTTTCTCTTTATTTTTTACTATATTAACCCTATACTATCAACCCATGAAGCCACATCTTCTGTTGCTTTTAACCTCTCCGTAAGACTTGAAGTTTATTCTTTATCTGGCTGTTGTCCATCATGTGCTAACCATTTACATTCAGTAATTTCCATATTTGTAAATGTGGCTTTAAATGAAGACTCTTCTGGACTACATGCATAAATACCAAATCGAATTGCTCCAGCACCATTCCACATATGACACACTCGCATTTGCTTGAATGTTACGCCATCTTCTGAGCATTCAATGCAATAGTCATCTTCTCTTCTGCTAAATCTATACCACATTGATTTTATATTAGCATCAATCTCCGTTGTTGCCCAATCTGAAAATCCTTTATTGGTTACTACACTTCCAAGATGCTGAAATCTTTCATTTTCATATTCAATGGAGCCTTTCAACCAGTTATCACTATCGAGATACATTACAATTCCGCATTGGTCAAATCTATGCTTGCTCTCAAATGTTGTTTTCACAATAAACGAAAAATATCGCTCCCCTGTCTCCATCTGTAAAACAGGTGCATTATCATTTCTAAAATGATAATATGTTCTTTGCCACAAATCCGTATGTGGATTTGTTATTATTTCGATTTTATCCTCAGTTATAGAATAATCTGCAGGTTCTCTTGTCCATTTAAAATCATTTACGTTAAAATTCATAT
>JALELK010000018.1 GCA_022768745.1 Lachnospiraceae bacterium | reverse complement strand
GTATTTTTTATGTAAAACTGTTCTCTATAAAATTGAAATTTTGTGTAAAAACAGGTGTCTTGTCACCTGACAAGTTTTGTGGTATACTCATAAAAATCGCGAACTTAGGAGGAAACAAATGGATTTAAGTGAAAAGATTTTGGAATTGAAGAAAGAGAAAAACGCAGTGATTCTGGCACATTACTACGTGGATGAGGATGTTCAGAAGATTGCTGATTATATAGGCGATTCCTTTTACCTTAGCAAGGTAGCCACCAAGGTGGATGCAGACAGAATTGTATTCTGCGGTGTGGAATTTATGGGAGAGAGTGCAAAGGTATTGAACCCGAACAAGAGAGTGTTTATGCCGGATGCCACTGCAGACTGCCCTATGGCACATATGGCCACTGTTGAGGAAATTGAGAAGGTAAAGGCTGAATATGAGGATGTGGCTGTGGTATGTTACATCAATTCCACGGCAGAGTTAAAGACTTACGCAGATGTGTGTGTCACATCATCAAATGCGGTTAATATTGTAAGAAAACTGCCTAATAAAAATATTTTCTTTATTCCTGACAGAAATTTGGGAAGCTATGTGGCGAAGCAGGTGCCGGAGAAAAATATTATTTTAAATTCCGGTTGTTGTCCGAGACATGTGGCCATCAAAGAGGATATGGTGATTGCCGCAAAGAAGAAATACCCGGATGCAAAGTTTGCAGCACACCCGGAGTGTACAGAGGATGTGCTGGCTCACGCAGATTATGTGGGTAGTACCTCAGGCATTATTGACTACGTGGTAAAGACGGATGCCAAGGAGTTCATTATCGGAACGGTAGACGGGGTGTTTGCAGAGATTCAAAAGCAGGCTCCCGGCAAGAAACTGTACACAGTAAAGCCGGAGCAGGTTTGCGTCAATATGAAAAAAGTGACTTTGGAAAAAGTGTTGGATGTATTAGAAAATGAGACCAACGAGGTATTTGTGGAAAAGGATTTGGCAGAAGCTTCCATGAAACCATTGGAGAAAATGCTGGCGTTGGGATAGAGGCGAAAATGATGGAAACAGATTATTTAATTGCGGGTTGCGGATGCTCAGGACTTTTTTGTGCATTGCACCTGCCAAAGGATAAACAGGTATTGGTAATTACAAAATCAGACAGTGAGAGCAACGATTCTTTTCTGGCTCAGGGAGGAATGTGTACCCTTACTTGTGAGGAGGATTACGACAGCTTTTTTGAGGATACACTAAAAGCGGGACATTATGAAAACGATAAAAAATCCGTGGATATTATGATTCGTACCTCCCAGTCTATTGTGGAGGAACTGACAGGCTTTGGCGTTGATTTCCAGAGAGACGGATACGGTAATCTGGTTTATACCAGAGAGGGAGCCCACAGCAGGAATCGTATTGTATTCCACGAGGATGTGACCGGAAAGGAAATCACCAGTCATCTGCTGGCAGAGGCAAAAAAGAGAGATAACATTACCATTATGGAGTATGTGACTCTCTTGGATGTGATTGAACAGGACAATGTATGTTATGGTGCTGTGGTCAAAATGAAAGACGGAACCATAGAAAAGATTGCCGCCAGACAGGTGGTTCTTGCCACCGGAGGCGTAGGTGGAGCTTATAAGCATTCCACCAACTTTAAACATCTTACAGGTGATGGTGTGGCTATTGCTGTCAAACACGGAATGAAGCTGAGAGACATAAATTATGTACAGATTCATCCAACTACCCTCTATACTAAGGAGCCTACAGAGAGAAGTTTTCTTATCTCGGAGTCTGTAAGAGGTGAAGGGGCGAAATTGTACGACAAAAACGGTAATCGTTTTGTCAACGAGCTTCTTCCGAGAGACTTACTGACAAAGGCGATTTTGGAGCAGATGGAAAAGGATGGCACAGAATTTGTATGGGAGGATTTGAGGTCCATTCCAAGAGAAGAATTATATCATCATTTCCCAAATATTATGCAGCACTGCAAAGAAGTGGGCTATGATGTAACCAAGGAGTGTATCCCGGTGGTTCCTGCCCAGCACTATTTTATGGGTGGAATTTATGTCAATTATGAGAGCAAAACCAGTATGGACCGCTTATATGCAGTGGGAGAGACTGCCTGCAACGGTGTGCACGGCAAAAACCGTCTCGCCAGCAATTCCTTGTTGGAAAGTTTAGTATTTGCAAAGCGGGCTGCTCAGGATATCTCAGAGCAGCAGGACACAGAAATCAATTCTGTGGTAGTGGATCATTATTCCTCAGAGGAGTATCAGGATATTACAAAAGTTGAGCAGGATTATAGAGAAAAAGTAGCTAAGGTTGTGAAAGGAGAATAAAATGTTTGATCAGGTGACATTAAAATTAAATGTGGACCCTTTGATTTTGGGGGCTTTAAAAGAGGATATTACCAGTGAGGATGTAAGCACCAACAGTGTGATGCCGGAACCAAAGCTTGGTGAAGTAGATTTGATTTGTAAAGAGGATGGAATTATCTGTGGTCTTCAGGTTTTCTCCAGAACCTTTCAGTTGTTAGATGATTCAACTAACGTGGAACTCTACGTGAAGGATGGAGACAAGGTAAAGAAGGGACAGGCATTGGCAAAGGTTACTGGTGACATCCGTGTGCTTTTGTGCGGTGAGAGAACAGCACTGAATTATCTCCAGAGAATGAGCGGGATTGCGTCTTATACCCACTCCGTTGCAACACTTTTGGAGGGAACAGGGATTAAACTTTTAGATACCAGAAAGACCACACCAAACAACCGTATTTTTGAAAAGTATGCGGTTCGTGTTGGCGGAGGTAATAATCATCGCTACAATCTGACAGACGGCGTGCTGTTAAAGGATAATCATATCGGTGCAGCAGGCGGTGTAAAGGAAGCCATTTCAATGGCAAAAGAGTATGCTCCTTTTGTGCGTAAAATCGAAGTGGAAGTAGAGACTTTGGACATGGTGAGAGAAGCGGTGGAAGCCGGAGCAGATATTATTATGCTTGATAATATGGATCACGACACTATGAAGGAAGCCTTGGAGATTATTGACGGCCGTGCCCAGGTAGAGGTATCCGGCAATATGACAGCGGAAAATCTTGAAAAATTATCCGGATTGGCAGTAGACTTTGTTTCCAGTGGAGCACTTACCCACTCAGCGCCAATTATGGACATTTCATTAAAGAATTTACATCCAATTCAATAGAGGTGACGACGGTGAACGGAGAAGAACGTAGAGAAAAAATAATTCATATATTGCGCTCCAGTCCCATGGCAGTTTCCGGTGTAAAATTATCAAAGGAGTTGCAGGTGAGCCGGCAGGTGATTGTGCAGGACATTGCTTTGCTTCGGGCCAAGGATTTCCCGATACTCTCCACCAACCGGGGATATGTTCTGGAAAGACAAAAGGAGTACACCCGGGTGTTTAAGGTGATTCACACGGATCAGGAAGTGGAGACGGAATTAAATACCGTGGTGGACTTAGGCGGCTGGGTGAAGGATGTGTTTGTTTACCACAAAAGTTATGGGGTGGTAAAGGCAGAATTAAACATTCACTCCAGAAGAGACATTGCAGGATATCTCCGAGATATCAAGAGCGGAAAATCCACTTTGCTGAAAAACGTCACATCCGGCTATCACTATCACACAGTGGTGGCGGGAGACGAACACACGCTGGATTTGATACAGGAAGCCTTGGTGGAAAAGGGATTTCTTGCAAAATTACAGGAGTATGAACCGGTTAACTTTTGGGACGAAGAGTAGATAGAAAGGGGCAGTTGTATGGACAAAAATGTTCAGGTGCACTACACCATGGAAAGCCACGTGGCGAAAAGAGACAAAGAGGGATGCTTTTATTGTCGTGCCCTGAATATGGTGAGCCGGGAAGCTTACGATTATTGTCTGAGCTGTCCTTTGTTTGGTGGCTTTGCCCGGTTTGGAGGCGAGACCGAAGAACCGGAGTGTTGGTATTTTGATTTGGATGGTCTGGTGGAAGAGGAACGGACCTCGCAGCAGGAAAAACAGAGAATTGACGGAATGATTATGGCAGGGCTTGCCAAGGAATTTCCGGATTTTCTGGAAAATGCTCCGGGGGCAAAATCCTATCATCTGATTGAGGAGGCCATTCAATTTGCGGCAGTGGCCCACAAGGGAGTGACCAGAAAAGGAGTGGAAATCCCTTATGTGGCCCATGTGATGGAGACCATGATGTTGGTGGCTCATATGACTTCAGATAACGAAGTGATTGCAGCGGCAGCCCTTCATGATGTGGTGGAAGATACAGAGTATACCCTTGAGGATATTGAACATAAATTTGGAAAGCGGGTGGCATCTCTGGTGGCTCATGAGACGGAGAACAAGCGTCCCGATCAGCCAAAGGAGGCGACCTGGAAAATCCGAAAAGCAGAGCAATTAGAACAGGTAAAAAGCGCTCCCATAGAAGTGAAAATGATTATGTTGGGAGATAAGCTGTCCAATATGCGTGCTTCCCTTCGGGATTTTAGAAAGGATCCGGATAACCTGTGGAACAAATTTAATATGAAGGATGTCAACCAACAGGAATGGTACTATCGCAGTGTGGCGGAAAAACTTTCAGACCTCAAAGACTATCCTGCCTATCAGGAATACGTTGAAATTTTAGATGAAGTCTTTCAAAAGTAGTAGACTTTTGTATCAACTATGTTATAATAGGGATAGTGAGCGAAAGGAGTCATATTTATGGCGTTATCAATTGGGCGTTTAGGCGCAGTATCCACCACCTCTGTTATGGCGATGCAGCCTCAGAGTTATGGAATACAAAATCAATCCGCAGTTTCTACAGCATATGAAGAATCCATTCAGCAGTTAGGAAGCGGAGCCAGTGTTGACGGAGTACATCCGGTACAATATCCCAATTCCCAGTTAGTGGCGAATCGGGTTTCACAGATTGAGGATTCCCAGAGGATGGAACAGGCATATAATTCCATTGCCACCGCATTTGAGGAAAATATTTCCTCTTATGACCAGTCAATGATGGGAATGAGTTATGCTTCCGTAGGAGCAAATATTGATACATTTGCATAGAAGTATTTTAGGGCGGGGCTGTAAGGCCTGGCCTTTTTTTCGCTGTTTTTTTATGGGAAAACAAGAAACTCTTTGGAAACTGAAAATGAAAATGGAGTTTTCGACGCCCTTCGACAAAAAGTGACAAACAATAAAAAAGACCGAAAATTCGGTCTTTTTTGAGGGGAGTATAAATAATTAATAAGGGGTGTAAAAGGAAACTCCCTTTTACACTGTTCATTGTATATGATAATCTCTAAGATTGCAATACCTAATTATAAAAATTTATGTTTTTTATTTATACACCTACTGGTTCAAATAAAGTTTTGCATTTATACAAGGAGTGGAGGTATTTCATTATTTACAGTCTGCAAGAAAATATGAAAGTACCTTCACTCCATAATAAATATTTGTCTGGAAAACAAAATGAAAAAACATAAATTTTCTATACAGAGAAGTCGTTGACACATATTTTTAGAAAAGATAAGATGTAAGGTAAATAAGGAGAATATAGGATGGAGAGAATACAGTTGATTGCTCCCTGTCATTTTGGCATGGAGGCGGTTTTAAAAAGAGAGATATATGATTTGGGTTATGAAATCACCAGAGTGGAAGATGGTCGGGTGACCTTTGAGGGTGATTTGGAAGCTGTTTGTAGGGGAAATGTTTTCCTGCGCACAGCGGAACGATTGATGATTCAGGTGGGACGTTTTTCTGCTACTACCTTTGATGAATTGTATGAGGGAATCAAGGCATTGCCTTGGGAGCAGTGGATTCCTGAGGACGGAAGATTCTGGGTGACGAAGGCGTCTTCCGTAAAGAGTAAGCTTTTCAGTGCCTCTGATATCCAGTCTATTGCCAAGAAGGCTATGGTGGACCACTTAAAGGGGATATACCATATTTCCTGGTTTGAGGAAAATGGAGCAGATTTTCCGGTGCGTATCTTCTTATTAAAGGACGAAGTTACCGTGGCACTGGACACCACAGGAGAACCTTTGCACAAGAGGGGCTATCGTACCTGGACCAGTAAGGCTCCGATTTCCGAGACCTTGGCGGCAGCCCTGATTATGCTGACCCCTTGGAAAAAGGACCGAATTTTGTTGGATCCTTTTTGCGGTAGCGGTACCTTTTTGATTGAAGCGGCGATGATGGCAGCCGGGATTGCTCCGGGGATGAATCGCTCCTTTACGGCTGAAAACTGGACCCATGTGATACCCAAACAACTGTGGTATGACACCATTCAGGAGGCCAGAGAGGAAATTGACGACACCGTACGCCCGGATTTGCAGGGATATGACATTGATCCGGATATGGTAAAAATTGCCAGGGAAAACGCCAAACAGGCAGGAGTGGATCACATGATTCATTTCCAGCAGAGAGATATGGCTGACACGAAGCATAGCAAGAAATACGGTTTTATCATTACCAATCCTCCCTACGGAGAACGATTGGAGGACAAAAAGGATTTGCCACAGTTGTATGGAAAGTTGGGAGAAGTCTATAAAAATCTGGATTCCTGGTCTATGTATGTGATTACCTCCTATGAGGATGCAGAGCGATACATTGGCAGAAAGGCTGACAAAAACAGAAAATTGTACAATGGAATGATTCGTACTTATTTCTATCAATATATGGGGCCAAAGCCTCCAAAGAAAAAACCGGACCAGAGGTAAAAAATGAGATATTCCAAGAGATATATTGTTTTTGCGGTGCTACTGTTGTTGGCACTGGGGTTAAAACTGAATAATTGGAATGACGAGTATGCAGATGTCACGGAATTCCGTGGAGCCAGTTTGCAGGACGAAGTATTTTATCCCTTGAAAGCCAAAAGTGTCAATGATGAAGGACTTTTGACTTTGACTATAGGCGAGGACACCTATAAAAACAAAGACGGCATTATCTTAGGGGATTATATGCAGGTGCTGGCGGATTTGGATTTCGTACAGGAAAAGTTTGGATGCAGTGCAAAACTCTATGATAAAAAGACAGTTGAAGTACAGTTCAACAACTACACATATCAGTTTACTGTAGGAAAAAAGAAGGCGATTATGAGGGGAGAGACTTATAAGTTGTCCACTCCTGCAGAGATTCACAGTGACAAAGCATATCTGCCTTTGGAGGACTTGTGTAAATTCTTTTCTGTAGAGTATGCATATGATGAAGGAAACTATCAGGCGGTGATTTCCGGCGAGATCAATAAAGGGAAACTACCCAAGGCCTTCGATTTGCGTGGAAACGGAAGAGCAGCGGATGTGAGAGACCAGGGCAGCGATGCAACCTGTTGGGCTCAGGCATCTTTGACTGCGTTGGAGTCTTCTTTACTTCCGATGGAAAAAAAACATTATTCTGTGGATCGTATGGTAAAGGATAATGCCTTTTCCGTGGACCAGTCATTGGGAGGAGACTATACCATGGCGTTGGCATATCTGCTGTCGTGGCAGGGACCTACGGAAAAGAAAACGGTGGATAAACATGTGCAGGAAGTCCATTTTTTTGACCAGGACAATATTGATGGTATCAAATGGGCAGTTTACCAGAATGGAGGAGTTTCTACCTCTATCTATGCCAATATTTCCACTTCCAATTTGAGTAAGTCTTCCTATTATAATAGGAAAAAGAATGCCTATTGTTACAGAGGACAGGAAAAACCGAATCATGATGTGGTCATTATTGGATGGAACGACTACTACAGCAAGGATAATTTTGTGGGAGATGTTCCGGGAGACGGAGCCTTTGTGTGTCAGAACAGTTGGGGAGCCAGCTTTGGAGAGGAGGGCGTTTTTTATGTCTCTTATTATGACACCAATATTGGCGACCAGGCGGTCTCCTATGTAAAGGTGGAGGATACAGATAATTACGATACCATTTACCAGAGCGATTTGTGTGGATGGAGCGGTAATGTGGGATTTAATAAGGATAAAATCTGGGGAGCCAATATCTTTGAGGCAGATAGTAGCGAAGACATCTTAAGTGCCGGATTTTATGCCCTCGACGGAAATACCCAATATCAGTTGTATTTTGTGCCGGATTATCAGGGAGTGTCCTCTCTGGCAAACCGAGTGGAGGTGGCAAGTGGCACGTTGACTTATGGAGGATACTATACCATAACGTTTGACCATCCTCATTATGTGGAAGAGGGACAAAGCTTTGCCGTGGTTTTGGCCATTCAGACTCCTGGGATGAATCATCCGATGGCGATTGAAAACAGGTCGGATGAATTGACAAAGAATGTGGATATTACCGATGGGGAGGGCTACATCAGTAAAAACGGTCTTGATTGGGACAGAGTGGAAGAATCCGCCAAGGGAAATCTCTGCATCAAGGCCTATGGAAAAAAGCCTGCAGAACAGACAAGATAAAGGGAACTGTGACAGATGGAGAAAAAAGTTGTCCGAGGGGTTACAATTTTTTTATTGATATTAACGATATGTGTCAGCTTCGTGCTACTAAATTATCCGGATTTGCACGTTTTTGCACTACAAAAGAGAGTGGAGTATGCGGCCAAGGTAAAGACGGGATATTCCGTGTTGGATTTAATGCGGGATGAGACGGAGGTTTTGGCTCAAAGTAGTCAGGGAGAAGATGCGCAAAAGCAACTGCGATTGGAAGTCCCTGAAAATGTGAAACTGAATCAGGTTAAAGTGACCAATCAACCTGTGTATCAGACAGTGGAAATCGAGATTCCGAAAATTGAAAAATCCTATTTTTACGATTATCCTATGATTGGAAGCAGTGACCATATTTCAGATATCACCTTTGATGTGGAAGGGGATAAGGGTGTTATCGATATTGTTTTGGATAGCGTCTATGAACTGGACATTCAAAAAAAAGGACACTACATGTACTTGGATTTTGTGAATCCGAGAGATATCTATGATTATATTGTGGTGGTGGATGCCGGACATGGAGGCAATGCTCCCGGGGCTACCAAGCAGGGCATTACGGAGAAAGATATTGACCTGGACATTGTGAAAAAGCTAAAAAAGAAATTGGATGACAGTGATAAAAAAATCGGCGTGTACTATACCAGACTGGATGATACAAATCCTTCTTTGGAGAGCCGAGTCACTTTGGCGAATGATCTTTCGGCGGATTTGTTTTTAAGCGTACATAATAATTCCACAGCCAGTGGGCGAATGTCCGGGATAAACGGAACCGAGGTCATGTATCGGGTTTCAGATAAGTCCGGAAAATCCAAGGAGTTTGCAGAAGTTTGTCTGAATTCCCTGTTACAGACTTTGGGAAGTCAGGACAAAGGTGTTGTGGCCGGAGATGATATTTACATTATCCGGACTTCCCAGGTGCCGGTGGCATTGGTGGAGGTGGGATTTATGACCAATCAGGAAGAACTGGATAAATTGAATTCTTCAGAATATCAGGAACAATGTGCCCAGGCACTTTATGACAGTATTTTACAGATGTTAGACAATTTAAAACAGGAGTAGAAGAGATGAAAAAACAGATTATTTTTGCCACAGGAAACCAGAATAAAATGAGAGAAATTCGGGAAATCTACGGGGATTTAGATTACGAAATTTTATCTATGAAAGAAGCTGGCATTGACGTGGACATTGTGGAGGACGGAGAGACTTTTGAGGACAATGCCCTGATTAAGGCAAGTGCCATTGCAAAGGAATGCGATGCCATTGTATTTGCCGATGACTCGGGATTGGAAATTGATTATCTGAATAAAGAGCCTGGGGTTTATTCTGCCCGTTATATGGGAGAGGATACCTCCTATGACATTAAAAATGCCAATCTAATCGGCAGGTTAGAGGGAGTTCCAAAGGAACAGAGAACAGCTAGGTTTGTCTGTGCCATTGCGGCGGTTTTCCCGGATGGCAGTCACAAGATTGTGAGAGGTACCATTGAGGGATATATCGGATATGAACCGGCAGGGGCAAACGGATTCGGATACGATCCTATTTTTTATGTAGACGAATACGGTTGCAGCACAGCTGAACTTCCACCGGAGGAGAAGAATAAAATTTCTCACAGGGGAAAAGCATTGCGAATGATGAAGGAAGAGTTGTTGAAATATGAAGATACTCGTAATTAGTGATAGTCATAAACAATATGAAAATATGGACAGAGCCATAGAAATCGAAATGCCGGATCGGATTTTTCATTTAGGAGATGGTGAGGGTTGTGAGGATTATGTGGAGGCTGTGGCCCAGTGCCCTTTGGAAATTGTCAGGGGAAACTGTGATTTTGCCAGTGATTTGCCGGCAGAGGTAGTGATGAGAGTGGGAGCTCATGTGGTGATGCTGACCCACGGACATTATTACAATGTGTCCTTTGGCCCGCAGATGTTGGCGGAAGTGGCAAAGGAAAAGGGGGCTGATGTGGTTTTGTACGGACATACCCATGTGCCTTTGCTTCGGGAGGAGGGTGGCATCACCATTATGAATCCCGGCAGTATTTCCTATCCGAGACAGAGTGACAGGAGACCTTCCTACGGCGTAATTGAGGTGGATGCCAGGGGAGAGTTTACCTATCGGATTTGTTATTTATAAGGGAGAACTTTTTGTATAATAGGGAAAGAAAGTGGAGACAGAATATGAATAGAGAAACCGGCAGACATTTTTCAAAATTAGGATTGGCTTATTTTATAGCTTCGATTTTATTTGCAGCCGTACAGACTTTGACAGTGTTTGTAATGAAAAAGTTTGCCCCGTCGGTTTTGGAGAATCAGACTTTGTCCTTTTTGATTCCTATGCTTGCCACATATGTGATTGGAGTTCCGCTGATGGCTCTTGTTATCCGTCAGGTCCCCAAGGGAGGACAAATCCAGTCCTGCGATATGACGAAGAAGCAGTGGGGCGTTACCTTTTTGATTTGTTATGCCGGTATGTATCTGGCGAATATGATTGGTACCACCCTAACCAATGTCATAGGACAGTTGAAGGGCTCTGGTGTATCAAATGAGATTCTTGATGTGGCTTTTTCTAATGATATGTGGGCAAATATTCTTGTCATGGTGTTATTGGCTCCGGTGATTGAGGAACTTCTGTTCCGGAAAATGTTAATTGACCGTACCATCCAATATGGAGAGGGGATTTCCGTTTTCTTTTCTGCTTTGTTTTTTGGATTATTTCATGGTAATTTAAACCAGTTTGCCTATGCTTTTGTCATTGGTGGTGTTTTTGGATTCGTCTATGTGAAAACAGGAAATATCAAATATACCATTGCCATGCATATGCTGATTAATTTTATCAGTTCCGTTATTAGTATGAGCATTATTAAGCTTGCCGGATTGGATGAATTGCTTAGGATGCAAAATGATTTGTCCGGTGCAATCAACCCTATGGAGATTATGAACATCGTTACAAATCATATGGTTGGATTTGCAATCTTGGGAATCTATCTTCTGATTGTTTTTGCGTTGGTGATTATAGGAGTGGTTTTATTTTTCAAATATATGAATAAAATTCATTTAGTGTCTACGGCGTATACCGTACAGAAAGGCCAGCGTTTTCGGGCATATTTCCTTAATCCGGGGATGCTTTTGTTTGTGATATTGTGGTGTGTAAAGATAGTAATGCAACTGGTTATGTAAAAGAATTAAAAAAAATAAAAAAAGTTGTTGACATTTATAGGTCCCTCGCATATAATATTACTTGCGTCACGAGTGAGGCGCAAAAATATCGGGGTGTGGCTCAGCTTGGCTAGAGCACCTGGTTTGGGACCAGGGGGTCGCAGGTTCGAATCCTGTCACCCCGATTTAGCGAGTATGCGGGTGTAGTTCAATGGTAGAACATCAGCCTTCCAAGCTGAATACGTGGGTTCGATTCCCATCACCCGCTTCCTTTTTTTATAAAAGGCTATGTGTTCGTAGCTCAGCTGGATAGAGCAACGGCCTTCTAAGCCGTGGGTCGGGGGTTCGAATCCCTTCGAGCACATTTATATGGTGGGTATAGCGCAGCTGGTTAGCGCGCCAGATTGTGGCTCTGGAGGCCAAGGGTTCGAATCCCTTTATCCACCCTGTTGCGGTAGGGCAACAAAAGTTGTTGGGCTATCGCCAAGCGGTAAGGCACTGGATTTTGATTCCAGCATTCGCAGGTTCGAATCCTGCTAGCCCAGCTTTTCTTTATTTATATATGGGATACTAGCTCAGTTGGTAGAGCACCTGACTTTTAATCAGGTTGTCGGGGGTTCGAATCCCCCGTGTCTCACTTCTTTAAAACAGTGGAAAAACCCCACAATCCTTTGTAAAATCAAGGGTTGTGGGGTTTTTGTTTACCTACTATACAAAATAATAGGAAACCCCCTCCATATTTGTTAAAATAATCTTAACATAATGTATGGAGGGATTTTTATATGAAAGGACAAAAGAAAACAAAAATCAGCGGCAAAAACTGGTTCCTAATCTGGGTTTTGGGTTTTTGCGGACAGATGTGCTGGGCGGTGGAAAATAACACCTTTGCCACCTATGCCCTGACCAACACCGGAAGTGCAGATGTGGTGACCTGGATGGTGGCACTTTCCGCATTGGCATCCACTGTGGCTACTTTTATTTTTGGCACTATGGGAGATCGGTTGGGACGAAGGAAACGGATTATCAACATTGGATTTATTTTGTGGGGCATTTTTACCATTGCCTTTGGACTGGCAGATTTTATACCCAAAAATCCAATCTGGATGCTTTGCGTGTATGTAGTATTTATGGATTCGGTGATGAGTTTCTGTGGCTCCATCGGATATTCCGGCGGGGTGAATCCATGGACCACGGATATCTCGGATGAAACCAACCGTGGCTCAGTTTCCGGAGCACTTTCTGCTATGGTAATTGTTGCAAACATTGTAGTGCTTGGATTGCAGGGCGTGATTGTGGAAAAGTTCGGATTTTTGACCCTGTTTGTGGTGATGGGGGGCTTGGTTTTAGTGATGGGAGTGTTATCCATTTTCCTGTTGGAGGATTCTGCAGATTTGAAGCCTTCAGTGACGAAGGAAAAATTCTTTGCCCAGGTGATGGAAGCCTTTGACTTTAAGGAGACTTTCCGCAACAGAGAACTCCTTCTTATGATGTTAACCCTTTGCGTTTACACCATAGGTTTCAACATTTATATGTCTTACATGACCAGTTATCTGTGGATTTATTTTCCGGTGTATGCAGGAGTGGAACTTTCGAAAGGGAGTGCCAGCATTATTCAGGGGGTGGGAATGCTTCTTGGTGTGCTTTTGAGTATCCTTGGGGTGAAACCAATCAATAAAGGAAAGACGGTTTCCGTGACTTTTATTTCGGTGATTGTCTCAGTGATTTCACTGATTGCCATCAGTTTCTGTAAGAGCGTGGCTTTGATGTATGTGTTGGTGGCTATGGCATCCTTTGGTTATGTGCTTTGTCTTCTGGCAACCACAGCCTGGTTTAAGAACCTTTGTCCGGAGGACAAGTGTGGTCAGACCGAAGGTGTGAAGCAAATTTTTTACAATCTGATTCCGATGATTGTGGGACCGATTATTGCGGGAAGCATTATCAAGAAAATCGACTTCCACACCATGGTGGATGGAGTCTCCGTAAACTCACCTACTAACATGTTGTTTCTGGTGGCAGGCATTGCCACAGCCTTTACTTTGATTCCGCTGTGGTTTGCACATCGCAACCAGAAGGCTGGGTAGGCAAAAGCAAAATATCAGAACAGAGAAAGGTTTATTATGAAAATCTCCTGTGAGAGGATGGTGCTGGATTGTGCCGGTAAGGTTTTTGAAATCTGACCAGGAAAGTTCGGCTGATTCTCTTGCAGGGGATTTTTTTAGTATGACAATATTACAAAACAAACTTAACAATAGGAAGGAAAGATATATCATTTAAGTAAAAAACTGAAATTAGTATGACTTTTTCAGCAAGATATATAGAAGGATACAAGAAATGGTATACTATTCAGCCAAAAATCTGGGAATTGGTATGAAGACCGGCCGAAAATAACAGAGAAACCATGAAATATAACTGGGAGCTAAGAAAAAAGTGCATACTATCAAACTGAAAACGAAGGATTTAGTATGATGTCTCGGCAAAACAAGCCAATTGCTTCGGAGAAAATGTATACTAATTTTGGCAAAGCTAGGAAATTAGTATGCATTTATGAAAAACAGCAAAAAACCTTTACATTTCTTCTGTTATTGATATAATAAACAAGTGTGCGAAAAACAGTTGTACGCCACAGACGGACAATACCGCAGACAGAAGAAAGAAGTTAGGAGAAACAAAGACAGATGAACGGCAGAATCGAAATTCGCTGGCACGGCCGAGGTGGTCAGGGTGCCAAGACAGCGGCACTGCTTTTGGCAGATGTGGCTTTTAAAATAGGAAAGCAGGTGCAGGGATTCCCGGAGTATGGTCCGGAGAGAATGGGAGCACCGATTACAGCCTACAACCGAATCAGTGATGAGGTGATTCGTGTTCATTCCAATATATATAACCCGGATTATGTGGTGGTTGTGGATGAGACATTGATTCATACGGTGGATGTGACCAGAGGGTTAAATCCTGCAGGTGCCATCATTGTGAATACAGATAAGACACCGGAGGAGATTGCACCTCAGGTGGCTCCGTATAACGGCAAGATTGTTACTGTGAACGCTAGAAAGATTTCCGAGGAAGCTCTTGGAAAGTACTTCCCGAACTCACCTATGCTTGCAGCAGTGGTTGCAGTTACCGGCATTATGCCAAGAGATGTATTCTTAAACGAGATGAGAGCATCTTATCAGCACAAGTTTGCCAAGAAACCGGAAGTGATTGATGGAAATATGAAGGCGTTGGAGATGACCTTTGATGCCGT
>JALELK010000115.1 GCA_022768745.1 Lachnospiraceae bacterium | reverse complement strand
GTATCTGCATAGCGAGACGTTTCGGAATACTTCGTGATATCAATCCAGTTTTTCTCTATGGCATACTTTAAATATTCATTTACACTCAAGGACTCATCTGTCCATTGCTTGTAGATATCATCAGCGGTATCGATGGCCTTTGCATCAAAAATCCCCTGGGATTTCAAAGACGTAACGATATATGTGGAATACTCCTGGTACTCCGGGGTTAAATTTTTATAAACCTGTGGCGAATCTGTATTTAATTGACCGGTCAGAGTAGAGATTACACTATCCAACTTACTGTTATATGCATGCAAAACTGTCTTTTCTGTGTCAGAGGCACTGCTTCTCTCAAACTTGTCAATATCAATCAAGTTATTGTTTATCAGCGCATAATAGACATCATAAATAGGAATCATAATGTCTTTTTCATCGCTGGTAGGCTCATAGGTCTTGATGTTTGCAATTTTTGAATAAACAATACCGGCGATTTCTTTCTCTAATGCCTTATATGTGGCAATCTGTAGATTTTTATCTATGGACAAATACACATCATTTCCAGGAACCGATTCCTTGCGGTCAGAAACCTGAATCAAATTTCCCACATTATCAACATAAACGGTTTCGTTTCCTTTTTTACCGGAAAGATATTTGTTCATATACTGTTCAATGCCGGATTTACCAACCACATCTGTCAATTCCACATCTTTATCTTTTTTATGAGCCTTTTCATACTCTTCTGTGGAAATCGTACCGGTATAACCTACAATATGGGCAAAATATTCGCTGTCCACATAGTGTCGTACCGATGTTTCTTTGATATTAACACCGGTTAAATCATTCATATTTTCTTTGATATAGGCTACAGACACTTCGCTAACGTCGCTGGCAATGGTTGTCGCGATATATTTTTGATAACTGTTTTGTCCAATATTGTAACGGACAATACAAATCTTATACCGCAATGCTTCTTTATAGTTTGTTGAAATATCATATCGTTTATCTCCCATAAGATATTCCATAATCTCAGAAGCGGAGGCATTAGCCTCATCAATCTTTAACTTGTCATTGTATTTCAAATCATCAATACTGGCGTGTCCAAACACATCTGCACGAAATCTTTGCAATTGTGTGCCTGATGAGCTGGTGAATTCATATTTTCCAGTGGCAGATCTCACGATTCCAAAATCATTATCAATTTCATCTCCATTTTTTTCGATGTTTTTAATAATTTTGGCAATTTCAGAATTTAATTTCTGATTCTTATCATCGGAACTTTCATAAGAACCGTTATCCTCGATAGTGATAGCATAAGCCAATTTATTATACGCGAGAACTTCCCCGTTTCGATCATAAATAGTACCTCTGGCCGCTTCGATGGATTCTTTTTTTTCTACCTTTAAATCATAGTTATCCTGATATTGCTGACCGTTGATAATCTGAAGAACAAACAGACGGACAATCAAAATACCGGAAAAGAACATCATTACACAAGTGATAACCCGGAGTCTGGACGAAAATATTTTATTTAAAAAATCAAGTATGCGCTCAAACAAGTCCTTTTCCACTCCTTTTATTATCTTTATCGAACCATTGGTTCACTCTTAAAACAATGTAATAAACTACAATGGATAACAATATGGTGTAAACTGCCTCGGGAATAATTGTATTGAAAAAGTAGTAGCCAAAAGCAAACCTTTTTCTAGGCAAGAACATAATCAAATAGATAAGAATTCCATATATAATATCATTAGCAGCAATCAGAGCCAATGGTAATTTAATATCGTCTCCATAAAACATACGTTTAAACAATCCACTTAAAAAACCCATGTATAAATAGATTAGTAAATAGATGCCAAAATAAGAACCGCTAAAACAATCAAGCACCAACCCGCAGATAAACCCTACGCCCATGCCATACTTAGAGCCTCGCATAAGTCCAAAGGAGGTGGTGATAATAATCAAAAAATTAGGGACAACTCCTGCCAATTCCAGTTTAGTAAATACAGTTGTCTGTAAAATATAGCTGATGAAAATCATCAGAAATGTGACAATAATCTGTTTTAAAACAGGTTTGATTTCCATCATTTTCCTGTCTCCTTTAAATCCAAAATAACCAGTACATCCTGCATATGTTTAAAATCCACCACCGGTGTAACTTTGCCGGATTTCGTCAGCTTGTTGGTATCTGTGGAAATCTCAGATACATAGCCAATCAAAAGCCCCGGTAAGTACTTATCACTGATATTTGAGGTCACAACAGAGTCTCCTATGGACACCTTATCATCCTTATCCTCTAATCCGGAAAATAAAATAACATTTGAAGAATTCATATATTTCAAACTTCCGGAAACGATACAGTTGTCATCTGTGGAAAGAATCATTCCGCTTACATTATTAGTGTCATCAATAATAGAACGAACCACGGCATGATGTTTTCCTACATCTGCCACAATACCAACCAATCCACTGCCGGCAATCACATTCATATCCGGTTTGATGCCATCTGCTGAACCCTTGTTGATGGTAAAGGTATCAAACCAATTATTTCCTCCTCGACCAATGACTCTGGCTGCTGTTTTTTTGTAGGTGGAATACTGTTTATCTAATTTATATAATTCCTGTAATGTCTCTAATTCGGACTGTTCCAGACGAATGGTAGTAATCTGATTGGACAAATTATCCACCTGGGCCTGAAGCTTTTCATTTTCTGCAATTAACTGCTCTTTCGTTTTGGTGTCATTGCTGTTAATGGATATCACATCCCCTACATACTCCAACCCCTTTTGCATAGGAACGAAAATGTAATTACATACCGAACGTAAAGGTTCGCCTGAATAACCTGTGGCATAACTTGCAAACAGAAGCATTACACAGACTAATGTCAAACCCATCAAGACATATTTACTTGGTAAAGAAGATCTTCCTTTTCGATTCATTTACGGATTTTACCGTCCTTTCGCAAAATCAAGTTATTTAAAAATCCTTGTTTTCATTTCATAGCCAAATTTTTTGTATTTGCTGTCGGATAAAACCTTTTCCAGTCCCAAAACTGTGGTCTCACGGGCGTTCTCGCTAATATTAACCTGAATATTTGTAACTTCTGTGAACAAATCTGCTAACCTGTGGGTCTGGGCACTTCCTCCGGTGAGATAAATACCGGAATTGACAATATCCTTTGCTAATTCCGGCGGAACTTTTTCAAGAGCAATCCGAATGGAATTACAGAGATTTGTCAAATCACTTTTCATCCCTTCGTATACAGTCGCACTGTCTACTTCCATTTCAATCGGAAGTCCGCTTACCACGTCCCGTCCCACAACTGTCATTTTGTCCTCTCTTCCGGGCATAGCACTGCCGATGGACTCCTTTAGCTGGCATGCGCTTTTTCTGCCAATCAACAGATTATATTTGCGCTTCATATGAGTGACAATGGAATCGTCAATTTGATTTCCACCTAAAGGACAGAGTTCGGTCAAAACCAGTCCCCCCAGAGAAATCACGGAAATTTCCGTGGTATCTGCACCAAAATCAACCACCATAATACCGGTAGGTTCTGTGATATCCAATCCCATACCCAATGCATCTGCCAAAGGTTTTTCACAGAGCATTACATTGTGCGGACGTATCTTTGCCTTGGCAAACATATCATAGAAAGCTTTCTTTTCCACCTCTGTAATATCTGTGGGAACAGTCACTACAATGTCTGCGCCCTTGAGCTTTGCTTTTACCTTTTTCTCCAACACCTCAAAAAGCATGGTCTGCATATTGTCAAAATCTGCAATTACACCACTTACAATCGGGAATGAAACCGTAATTGTCTCCGGTGTTTTTTCATACATCAAATATGCCTCATCACCATAGGCATACATTTCATCATTTTCCACAATGGCAATGGTGTTTTTTATATTCAAAACATCCTTTGTATTGCTATTATAAATTTTCAGGTTGTTTGTACCCATATCGATTCCATAAGAATTACCCATCGATTTATCCTCCGTTTGGCTTTAATCGTACCTCTCATTTTATCATAACTAGAAATCCTTAACAAGATTGCTGTCACAAAGTTTTTGAAGGGATTTTAAAATCCCCAGTTTTCCATGATACCAGGTCAAACCACCTTGGAAAAAGGCTGTATATGGCTCTCTTAACGGACCGTCAGCACTTAACTCTATAGAAGACCCCTGCACAAAGGCTCCGGCTGCCATAATTACTTCGCTGTCATATCCCGGCATATCCCATGGTTCCGGTGTTACATAGCTGTCTACAGGAGCAGCGGCCTGAATCCCCTCACAGAATTTAATCAATCCCTCCGGAGAATGGAAGGTAATCGCCTGAATAATATCATGTCTGGATTCTGTAGCGTTTGGAATGACAGAAAAACCCAGCTTTTCGTATACATTTGCCGCAAATATTGCGGTTTTTAACGCACTGTTTACCACCGTTGGAGCCATAAACAATCCCTGATAAAACGCCTGCATCATTCCAAGGGAAGCCCCAACCTCTTTTCCCAATCCCGGAGAAGTCAAACGATAGGCAGCATTTTCAATACAGTCTTTTGTACCCACAATATAGCCCCCGATAGGCGCCAGACCGCCTCCGAGATTTTTGATCAGGGAGCCAACCATCATATCCGCTCCCACCTCAAGAGGTTCTCTCGTCTCCACAAATTCGCCGTAGCAATTGTCAACCATACAGATGACATCCGGCTTAATTCCTTTAATGAAAGAAATCAACTCCCCGATGCGTTCAACAGATAATGTCGGGCGGGAATCATATCCTTTGGAGCGCTGAATCGTAACCAATTTTGTCCTCTCGTTGATTGCATTTTTTATTCCATCAAAGTCAAAGGAACCATCTGCCAGCAAATCCACCTGTCGATAGGAGACGCCATATTCTGCAAGGGATCCCTTTGAAGGACGGATACCAATCACCTCTTCTAAGGTGTCATAAGGCTTTCCCACAGGAGATAAAATCTCGTCTCCGGGTCTTACATTGGAGCTAAGGGCAACAGCCAGTGCATGGGTTCCGCAGGTAATCTGCGGGCGAACCAAGGCTGCTTCACCATGAAAACAGGTAGCATATACCTCCTCCAAGGTGTCTCTGCCCAAGTCATTATATCCATAGCCGGTAGTGGTCTGGAAACACTCAGCACTGACCCGATGTTTTTGCATTGCCGCTATCACCTTTAGCTGGTTATATTCTGCGACTTCATCCAACGCTTTAAAACGTTGCTGTAAAGTTTTTTCGATTTCGCTTCCAAAGGAATATACCTTTTCTGATATTCCAAGATTTTCATACATTTCTTTCATTTGTTAGCCTTTCAATAACACTTTATTTTTATGTAACTCTTCCATCATATATTGCAGGATTTTTTCTGTATCATACTGAAATTCATCTTTTTGAATCCAGGTGACTTCCGGTTTACTCCGAAACCAGGTTAACTGCCGCTTGGCAAAATGTCTGGTATCTCTTTTTATGGTATAGACAGCTTCTTCAAGAGAGTACTTCCCATCCAGATAATCTAATAGTTCTTTATATCCCAAGCCCTGCATAGAGACATTTTCTCTGGAATAACCCATTTCTTTCAGATTTTTTACCTCATCTAAAAGCCCCATGGACATCATCTGATCCACCCTTTTATCAATGGATGCATAGAGACGTTCTCTTTTATCATTTAAGACAAAATAGCAAAAATTATAAGGCGATTCCTTTTCCTTCTGTTCGCTATTGTGTTCTGAGATTGGTGTGCCGTGTAATTTATAAAATTCCAAAGCACGAATCACCCTTTTTATGTTGTTGGGATGAATCATCTCCGCAGATTGAGGATCCACCTCTTTCAATCGCTGAAACAGCGCTTCTGCTCCATAATCTTTTGCATAGGCTTCCAGCTTTTTCCGGACGGAGCCATCCGTTGCCTCCTGAGAAAAATCTGTATCTTTTAACAGTGCCTGAATGTAAAATCCTGTACCACCTACAGCAATTGGGATTTTCCCCTTCGCATAAATCTGTGAAATGGCCTCTCTTGCCCGATTCAAAAAAACGCAGACATTAAACTCTTCCGAGGGCAATAACTCATCCACCATATAGTGGGGAATTCCCTGCATTTCATCCGGCATAATTTTCGCAGAACCAATATCCATATATTTATATACCTGCATAGAATCGCAGGATATAATTTCTCCGTCAATGGCTTTTGCCAATGAAATGGAAAGAGCTGTCTTTCCTGCAGCCGTAGGTCCGGCAAGAATAACAAGTGGTTTCTTTTCCATAATTATACAATCCTTTTAAATTTCTTTTCCAATTCATACTGGGACATAGCTATGATTGTAGGTCTGCCATGAGGACAGTGATAAGGATTATCTAAAGCAAGCAAGTCCGAAATCAACTGCTCAATTTCCGGCATACTAAGTCTTTGATTTCCCTTAACAGCCGCCTTACAAGCCATAGATGCCACCTTTTCCCGAATTAATTTCATATCATTTCCCTTAAGCCCCTCTGCACACTCCGAAAGTAAGTCCATAAAAAACTGTTGGTAATTTATGGAATACAAATTTCCGGGAACTGCATCAAGGGAATACTCGTTCCCCCCGAAAGAGGATATAGAAAATCCAATTTCGGTAAAGGTGTCCATATATTCTGTCAATACCTGTTGTTCCATACGGGACAAGGTAACAATTACCGGAGGACTAATTTGCTGGGACGTCATAGTTTTCGTCTCCAGTTGCTTCATCATTTTTTCGTACATCACCTTCTCATGTGCCGCATGTTGATCTATGATGTACAATTTATTATCAAATTCCACCAACCAATAGGTGTCAAACACCTGTCCGATAATTCGATGTGTCTTTTTTGCTTCCTCTGACAAAAAAGTGGTTTGCTCATATTGAATGACAGGTTTTTCTATTGCTTGTACTTCTGGCGAAGATTCCTCTTTAGCTTCCTGTATGGTCTCTGGTACAGATTCCTCAGTTACAGGGTCCTCCACTGTTTTTTCCAGATTCAAATAGAAATCCTTATATTTCCGTTCATAGGGAGTATCCTTGTGAATCTCTGAAATAATTTTTTCTTTCATCTGTGCCAATTTTTTCTTTTCAAATGGCTCTATCACAGGAATCACCGGTGTTACTTCCGCTTTTTTTTCATTTTCTACTTCAACTTCAGCAATATCTTCTTTTTTTGTAATTGCATCAACTGTTAACCTATAAAGCAAATCACATATCAAATTTTCATCGTCAAAGCGTACTTCCTGTTTGGTAGGATGAACATTCACATCTACATTAGAGTTTCTGGTCTGAATATTGATGACAAAAAACGGATACTGGTGTTGCATTAAAAAGCCTGTATATCCTCTTTCAATTGCTCTTGCCAACAAAGGGCTCTTTATGTATCTTCCATTGATATAAAAGTTTTCCAAAGAACGATTTCCTCTGGCTATTGTAGGATTTCCAAAAAATCCGTCAATACAAAAATTGTCATCTTCAAAAGAAACCGGGGTCAGACTGGATGAAATCACAGAACCAAATGTCTGATAAATGGTATCCGTAAGACTGTTGTTTCCTGAGGTATGCAATTTTTCCTTTTTATTGGAAATAAAACAAAAGGAAATCTCCGGATGAGATAAAGCAAGACGCTCCATTAATTCAGAAATATAGCCTGCCTCTGTCATATCGGACTTTAAAAATTTCAATCTGGCCGGTGTATTATAAAATAATTGATACACCTTAATAGTTGTACCGTTTGGCGCACCAACTTCCTGACACTCTATCTCCTGGGAGCCTTCAATCACGTAACGGCATCCCATCCATTGTTCCTGAGGTTTTGTAATCATTTCCACCCTGGACACCGCTCCTATACTTGACAATGCTTCTCCGCGAAATCCCAGAGACCGGATATTTGCCAATTCTTCTGCATTCCTCAATTTTGACGTGGAATGTCTTAGAAAGGCAATGGATAATTGTTCTTTTGGAATACCGCAACCATTATCGGTAATTCGGATGTAGGACTTCCCTCCATCCTTAATTTCTACGGTAATGGCATTTGCTCCGGCATCAATGGAATTCTCCACCAATTCTTTCACCACAGATGCCGGTCTTTCCACCACTTCTCCGGCTGCAATTTGATCAATTGTTTCTTTGTTTAACAGAGTTATTTCATGTTTTACCATCGATT
Organism: Lachnospiraceae bacterium; assembly: GCA_022768745.1. GTDB lineage: Bacteria > Bacillota > Clostridia > Lachnospirales > Lachnospiraceae > Pararoseburia. Next base: position 110,509 of record JALELK010000115.1, on the reverse strand, counting down.
TCTAACCTTTACCTGTAATTCGTTCAGTGCATTTAACGCCTCGATTGGCGTCATCTGACTGATATCAAGTGTTCGCAATTCTTCAATAATGTCATCATCCTTTATGGTGTCTAAGAATGACATCTGAGCCATATCCACATCATCTAATGGCTTTTGTCTCTTTGCTGAGCGTGTACTCTGACCTTCCACAGCAATATTTTTTGCCAAATCAACAATATCATTTTCACATAACTGTGCCACAATACGATTTGCCCGGTCAATCACTTCCTCCGGCAAACCTGCCAGCTTTGCCACTGCAATACCATAACTCTTGTCAGCACCACCCGGCACAATTTTTCTTAAGAATACAATATCGTCACCATTTTCTTTGACTGCAATACAATAATTATGTACTCCTTCTAACTTGCCCTCTAACTCGGTGAGTTCGTGATAGTGGGTTGCAAATAAGGTTTTTGCCCCTAACAGTTTCACATTGCTGATATGTTCCACCACCGCCCAGGCAATGCTGAGTCCATCAAAAGTACTGGTTCCTCTTCCGATTTCATCTAAAATCAACAAGGAATTTTTGGTGGCATTCCTTAGAATATTTGCCACCTCATTCATCTCTACCATAAAAGTACTTTGTCCGGATGCCAAATCGTCTGACGCACCTACTCTGGTAAATATCCGGTCAACAATGCCAATATTTGCTGATTTTGCGGGAACAAAACTCCCCACTTGAGCCATAAGTACAATCAATGCTGTCTGTCGCATATAGGTGGATTTGCCCGCCATATTAGGACCGGTGATAATAGAAACTCGCTGCTTTTTGTTATCCAGATAAGTATCATTGTCAATAAACAAATCACTATCCATCATTTGTTCTACCACCGGATGTCTGCCGCCTTTAATATCTATGACACCTCTGGTGTTCATCTTTGGTCTCACGTAATGATTTTTTTCGGCAACATATGCCAAGGATGCATATACATCTAATCTGGCAATGGCTTTGGCAGTGTTTTGGATTCTGGAAACCTGAGCAGCAATCTGACTTCTCAACTGACGGAAAAACTCATATTCCAGCGACATCAGCTTATCTTCCGCACCTAAAATCGTGTCCTCCAATTCTTTCAGCTGTGGTGTAAAATATCGTTCCGCATTTGCCAGTGTCTGCTTTCTCTGGTAATCCTCAGGAACCAAATCCTTATATGAATTTGTCACCTCCAGATAATAACCAAAGACCTTATTATACTTTATTTTTAAATTCTTAATTCCCGTTCTCTCCCGCTCCTGAGCTTCCAACTGGGCTAACCATTGCTTCCCTTCTGTCTTGGCTTTTCTCAAACGGTCAATCTCCGGGTAAAAGCCATCCTTGATAATTCCACCGTCTCTAGCTGACAAAGGAGGCTCTTCACAGATTGCATCATCAATCAGCTGGTAAATATCTCTCAAATCATCCACTTCTTTGTCCAAAGCTACGATTTGATCTGCCTGAAAATCTTTTAACACTTCTTTGATGCTTGGAAGCATACTGATAGAATTTTTAAATGCCAACAAATCTCTTGGTCCGGCGGTCTCATATACAATTCTGGTATTCAGTCGTTCCAAATCATAAATAGGATTTAAATACTCTCTTAATTCTTCCCTGGGAATCATCTTTTTTGAAAATTCATCTACTGCATCTAAGCGTTGCTGAATCTGGTCGATATTGGTAAGCGGCTGTTCAATATCATTTCTCAGCATTCTGGCTCCCATAGCTGTTTTGGTTTTGTCTAATACCCAAAGCAAAGAGCCTCTTTTTTGTTTTTCCCGAAGAGTTTCCACCAACTCCAGATTCCTTCTGGTTGAGGAATCTAAAAGCATATAATCGCCGTTAATATAAGGTCGTATGGAGTGAATCTGAGAGAGAGAATTCTTTTGTATCTCGTAAAGATACTTCAATAATGCTCCCGCCGCCACGCTTCCCATAGAAAACTCTTCCAGCCCCAATCCGGAAAGCCGGCTGGTATGAAAATGTTCCAATAATAACGGTATGGCCAGCTTTTCATCAAAATAATGGGGATCTAATTTGGCGAAAGAAATATGTAACCGATCCTTTAAGTCCTCAATATCAATTCCGCTTATGGTAAAGTTTTCATTGCAAACAATTTCTGACGGGCAATACTTGTTGATTTCATCCAAACAAGACCGGTTGGAATCCACTTCTGTAACCATAAAATCTGCTGTGGTAACGTCGCAAATGGCAAGTCCATAGCGGGCTCCATCGTAAAAAATTCCCATAATAAAATTGTTTTTTGACTCGTCCAAAGACATGGCATCCATATTGGTACCCGGAGTTACTATCCTTGTAACCTCCCGTTTTACCATTCCTTTTGCCTCTTTCGGGTCTTCCACCTGTTCACATACGGCAACCTTATAACCTTTATTTATCAGTCTGGTCAAATAAGTTTCTGCCGCATGATGAGGGACACCACACATAGGTGCTCTTTCCTCTAATCCACAACTCTTACCGGTAAGGGTCAGTTCCAACTCCTTTGAAACTGTCTCCGCATCCTCAAAGAACATTTCATAGAAATCACCTAACCGATAAAACAGTATGTAATTAGGATACTCCTCTTTTGTTTTTAAATAATGCTGCATCATTGGTGTCAGCTTATCAAAATCTACACTTTTGCTATTCATAACTCGTCCTATATTTTCTAATAATTTCTTCTGCTACTTTCATTCCATCCATAGCAGCTGACATAATTCCCCCTGCATAACCTGCACCTTCCCCACAGGGATATAAGCCTTTCATATTGCTTTCAAAAAATTCATCCCTATGAATCCTGACTGGTGAAGATGTCCTGCTCTCCACACCGGACAATATCGCATCATAACAATCAAACCCTTGGATTTTCTTACCAAATAATTTCATTCCCTGCTCAAAGGACTGATTGATTTCCTCAGAAAAAACTTCTCTTAGGTTTGCGCCACATGTGACACCTTTCGTTTCGCTGGCAAAGGAACCATATCCTTTACTAATCTTGTTCTCTAAAAAATCTCCGTATAATTGCTGGGGGATTTTTCCTCCACCAAGCTCATAAGCCTTTTTTTCGAGTTTTGTCTGATATGCTACTGCCCCCATAGGATCATCCAGAGAATACTCTCCTGCACCAACAGATACCACAATCGCACTGTTGGCATTTGAAGAATTTCTTCCGGAATAACTCATTCCGTTGACAACCAACTGCTCCTTAACGGAAGATGCATTCACCACATATCCTCCGGGACACATACAAAAAGAGTAAACGCCTCTTCTGTTATCAAGTTTTGTGGCTAATTTATAGGGTGATGCCGGTAAGAAAGCCGGGTAATGGTCTCCATATTGAGATTCATTTATCATCTGCTGTGGGTGTTCCACTCGAAATCCTACTGCAAACTCCTTTGCAGACATAGACACCTGACGCTGAAACAGTTTAGAAAACGTATCCCTGGCACTATGTCCGATAGCCAAAACAGCCACATCCGCTTCTATCTCACCTGTAGAGGTTTTCAGACCTGCAATCTTATTTTTTTCAAAGTTAAAATCTTCCACCTTGGTGCCAAAGCGAAATTCTCCGCCTAAACGCTGAATTTCTGTTCGCATGTTTTTGACTACATTCATCAAAATATCCGTACCGATGTGAGGTTTTGCATCCCAGAGAATATTTTCGGGTGCACCAAAAGAGACAAAACTTTGCAATACAAATTTATTTCTGGAAAACTTATCTTTCACCAATGTATTCAGTTTCCCGTCAGAGAAGGTTCCGGCTCCGCCTTCACCAAATTGGACATTTGAGTCAGGGTCAAGTCTCCCGCTCTCCCAGAACTCTGACACATCTGCCATACGCCCTTCTACACTTTTTCCTCGCTCTAAAATCAAGGGGGAATACCCGCAAAGAGCTAAGAGATAACCGCAAAACAATCCTGCCGGACCGGCTCCGATAACGACGGGACGATGTTGTAACAAAGCATCTCCCTTCTTTGGCATATCATACCTTTTCTCACAATACTCCGAAATATTATGGTTGTATTTGATACGAGCTAAAACCTTGGATTCTTTTATTTTCAATTCCACCGCTACGGAGTATACATAGTATATCTCCGGTTTCTTTCTGGCATCAATGGATTTTTTTAATATATTAAATTTTACAATATCATCCTCATTGACCCTGAGTTCTCTGGCAATGTGCCTTTTGATATTGCATGTTTCATCTGTTAATAATATTTTTAACTGGTTAATCTGTATCATATGCTATCCTTTGCAGCATCCTTTCCTGCCAATGCCCCGCTTGTCCACGCCCACTGAAGATTATATCCACCACAAATGCCGTCCACATCCATAATTTCTCCTGTGATATAAAGTCCGGGAATGATAAGGGATTCCATGGTTTTCGGATTGATTTCCTTGGTAGAAATTCCTCCCCCGGTCACCTGGGCATTTTTAAATCCATGGGTATCTGTAATCTGAAACTCATGGGCTTTTATGGATTGTATTAAGCGACTCATCTGCTTTTTCGACAAATTCTTTGGGCTCATATCGCCATATATCTTTGCAGTTTTCAAAACCAGGGGCACTAATTTCTCGTGAAACATCCCTAAAAGAGTTTGTCCAATCGTCATACCGCTTACAGAAGAATCCTCTATCCACTGTTCCAAACGCTGTTCACTAATCTCCGGCAAAAAATCGACTTTAATATCAACGTTTTTCCCTCCCTGGAGGCCATAGGCGGCCATTCGGCTAAGTTGAAATGTGACAATTCCTGACAATCCCTGTTTTGTCAGTTGCAACTCTCCTCTCTGTGTATCAAGCAACTGATTGTTGCAGTACAAAGATAAAATACTGTCGCATCTGACTCCGGCGATTTGATCCATATCCGGATGATTTGTATGTAACTGAACCAATGCCGGCACCAAAGGAACCAAGGTATGCCCCATCTTCGTTGCATAGTAATAACCATCACCGTTGCTGCCCTTAATATCTGAAGCTTTTCCCCCCATAGCCATAATAACTTTTGATGCTTCTAAAACGTCATCCCCATATTTAATTTCAAAAACGTCTTTATCCTTTTTTACGTCTCTTACTCTGGCACTCAATAAAACAGCAACATTTAAACGGTCCAGTTCTCTCTCCAGTGCATTCCGGATGGTTTTTGCCTGTTGGCTTCTTGGATAAAAATATCCCTCTCTTTCCGTAGAAAGAACACCTAACTCACGAAAAAAAGAAACGGTATCTTTTTCGGAAAACAAACCCAACGCCGTCTCTACAAAATCCGGAGCCTGACTGAAATAACAGGCGGGCTTCATATATTTATTTGTGAAATTACATTTGCCGTTTCCGGTAGCCAAAAGCTTCCTTCCCAGAGAGTCGTTGCACTCCAACAGAACAACCGATGCACCGACTCTGGCGGCACATATGGCTGCCATCATTCCGGAGGCTCCACCACCTAAAACTGCAATGTCATAATTTTTTTTTGTACTGTTTTTCATCTTTTTCACCACAAGATATTGTAGCATATAAAAAAGCAAATCACAACAAAGATGTGTGCATTACCCCCTTTGTTGCCGTATCATTTTTCAACTGCTGTAGTCTTCCAAAAAACCGAAAAGACTTTTTTCATCATAAAAATTTAATCCCTGTTGAACTTCTGACTGTATTTTTTCCGGCAACTCCGAAAATGAGATTCCCGTAGTCATGTATCTGGTATGATCTTTGACATAGTACACAATCAATGTATTTTCTTCTTCAAGGACAACATATTTATATTCTTTTTGTACATCACTTTGCACTGCTTTTTTTGATTGTAATTCCCGGTTTTCTTCCAATTTATTATCCAGATAGATTTCCCTTGAAAGCGCCCCTAGGGTAATAATACATAAAAAACCATATAAAAAAATACAAATACGATTAGCTAATTTCATAATCTCTCCCATCAATTGATTCGAATTTTCACTAAAAGTATTTGTATTATTTTCTTAATTATTCAAAAGTCTGCATTTTTTTGCAATGCACACCAAAAGATTTCCCTTTGGGAATCGCACCAGTTCCTCTTCTGTCAATCCTTTCATCAGTAGAAGAACCACGAAATAAACAATCATACCCAACAATATACTAAACAAAACAGCAATAGTATTTGAACCCAGGACTTTATGAATTCCCTCATAGGATATGAAAACGATGATTCCCATCACCAACGATGACAAAAATGGAATAATATACGTCTTCCCTATATTAATTCTGGCACCACTGTATCTCTTTAACGCAAAATCATTGAGGATACAGACACATAATCCGTAAACATTGTTTGCAATAACAACTGCATAAATATTTAAATCAAAAAACTCCATCAGGGCAAATAGCACAATCGCGTGAATCACCAGAGATATCACCGCATTAATCACCGGAGTTTTCATTTTGTCAATCCCCTGCAACAGACCATTTGTCAAGGTGGATAATCCAAATAAAACAACGGAAAGAGATCCCAACAGCATAATCATCATTGTGGAGTAATCCCCATCTTGAAACAGCAATAAATTTAATGGTTTGCCGAGAATTGTCATCCCCACTGCCGATGGTATTGCAATTACCATAATAAATCTGGTTGCCATAGAAATCTGCTTGTTGACCTTGTCATAATCTCCGGCATAAAATGCCTGGGAAAGACTCGGAACACTGGATGCCGCCAGCGAAGAGGCAATGGAAATCGGCACATTGGTCAAAACAATAAACTGTCCCGAATAAACACCCCACCACTCGCTGATTTGCTTAGCAGAATATCCCTGAACAATGGCTATATTCTTAAATACTCCCTGATCAATAATGGTACTGATGCTGTATACTGTCGTACTGAGCAAAATAGGCAATATGGTCAAAAAAAGTGTATAAATAATCTCACCGTAACTCTCCACATTTCTGTGACGATCTCTTTTTACCCTTCGCAAAAAACGCTTGCGATAAGCAAAGTAGATAAACAGCATAAAGAGCAGAGCTAAAAGTGCTCCGGAGGCAGTACCAAGGGTTCCTCCCGCCGCACCATAAGCCGCAGCATAATCATCCGGATCTCCCAACATCTGTCCTACATTTTTACCATAAGAAAACAGCATATATGCCGCTACAATACTGACAATAGCATTTAAAATCTGCTCTGCCACCTGAGAAAATGCACTGGGCATCATAGTATTCAATCCCTGAAAGAAGCCTCTGAACACGCCTAAGATAGCCACCACAAACAAGGTTGGTGCTAAGATTTTAAGCGCAATAGCACTTAAAGGCGTCTTAAGTAAAGTCCCGGTAAAAAAGTCTGCTCCAAAATAAAGCAAAAGTGCTCCGGCTCCTCCACTTACAACTGCAAAGGCCAACGCCCCCTTAAATACACGATAGGCATCTTTCACGCGCCCCTTTCCCATTCTGGCAGAAACCAGTTTGGAAACTGCCAAGGGAATACTGTAAGAAGAGATAATCAATATTATGTTGTAAATACTAAAGGCCGTTCCATAGTAATCATTTCCGACTTTGCCGATAATCGCCTTTAAGGGCATTCGATAAAGTAATCCAACGATACGGCTAATAAAAGAAGCTATCGCTAAAATGGAACCCTGTAGTAAAAAACTTGTATCACTATTTTTTGATTTTCCCAACGTAAATCACCATTAATTACTGTTCAATTTTATCTGAAAATACGCTCTCATCTGCGTACTCATTCTGGATAATGCATACCCATGTTTTACCCTGATTTAAGGTAATCTCTTTTCCGTCTTTGTCATAGTAATGAGTAATGCCATCATCCTGTTTTTTCCAAGTAACATCAATCATCTTGCCATTGGTAAAGAATTTTCCATCACCGGAACCATCCACCGGAATATTCAGATATTGTGTACCCTCATAGATGGAGTAATCCACATTCTGGAAAATAATATTAGAAACTTCTATCTGCTTTTTATCTAAAGCATCAATATGTTCCTCTCCGAAATGATATCTCTTATACTTTTTGGTTTTGGAATCATAAACAAAACTTGGTTTATTGTAGAAATAATAAGGCTTGATATAGACGCAATCCTCGCCATCCTTTAATTTTTCGACTTTACCATCCTCAGCAAACTGGTAATGTCCTTTGTAAGAACTGCTATAACTGGTGCTATAGCCCTTTGTCTTAATTCCACTGGCAATACCCTCAGCACTGGTAAAACAGTTGTGCGGAGCAGGATGTTCATCGGTACGATAAAATGTATCACTAACCGATCCATCCAAACCGCTTAAATGATCAATGAAACCGGAATTCAGCAGTTCTTCTGCATGAACACTTTGTCCCACATGCACATAAATTGCATCAAATTCTTTTGCAAAATATGCATAGTATGGACGACAACTACGAACGGTTCCAATTTGTTTTAAATCCTTGTAATCCTCGTAGATAGCCATTAAACGTGTGATTCCACCCTCTACAGGTGCTTCATAAATAACTCCTGCAGAATTGAGGCCATACTGTGGTAAAGCCTCCTTTGTATTTCCTGTCATAACCGCAATCGGTCTGCTGTTTCCGATTTTTTTATCCACCCATTCACCAGTCAGGTAACTTTTTACCTCTCCCTCATGTCCGGCGACGGTCTCTGTTTTACCGGAAGTTGTTTTATCCGGAGTCTTCTTTTTGGATGAAGTTGCCAACACTACTCCAACAATCACAAGTATTGCCAGTACAACTGCACCTACTATAATACCAATTTTTTTCTTAGACATTCTCTTCTTCCTCCCTTGTAATGTTTAGCAAATCTAAGATTTTTGTCTGTTTATTTTCCATAATTGCCGCCTCTTCCGGTACCATGTGGTCGTACCCCAAAAGATGCAACATACTATGCGCAATCAAAAAGCCATATTCCCGCAAAACGGAATGTCCGTATTCTTCTGCCTGTTTCAAGACATGCTCCACAGAAATAACGATATCTCCCAGCATGGCTTCTCCGCTTTCCGGATGAAAGACATCCCCCATCTCCTCCAATTTTTCATAGTCAAAGGGCTGTTCAATTCCCATCAATGGAAAAGACAACACATCGGTTGAACGGTCAATCTCCCGAAATTCTTTGTTCATAGAATGAATATTTTCATCATCTGTCAACGTGATTCCAACTTCCACATCAAAGGGGAAGTCTTCCTCCTCTAATGTCTGGTCAATCACCTTTTGAGCGACTTCTTTATAATCAAAGGAAAAGGGGACTTTCACTTCCTCCTCAAACAAAAGTGTCATAACAGCGCATCCTCCTGTACAAGTTTCTCTCTTATTTTTAAGAACTGATTCATACTCATCTTTGACTCATCATACAATCCCTTCTGAGATAATTCATTCAAAGTCTGATAAATCACCATATCCTGATTCCAGGTGCTGGACATGGTATCTTTATCCAATATTTCTACCTTAGTCACCAAAGCGTCAACCATATGAACAATGGCAGATTCCGGTGTTTGTGGCAAACGGATGATTCCACCATATTCTTCTAGTATATCCATAACATCTGCCGGGAAGCAATGATTATTTGCAACTTTTAAGGCATTGTCGATTTCGGGTTCTCCCTCAATTTTTCCCAATCGGTAATAAAATCCTGCACAGGCAGCACACTGGGCATTAGCATTGATTTCCTTTGCACAGAGGGCGGAAAGTCTCGAAACTCTTCTGGCGTGATTGTATTCGGCCAGAGAAAAATTGCGAATATCTTTTACCAGAGAGTACTCATCTTCAATCAACCATCCATAACTTACTTTTTCCTCATCCCTGGTCCAATGATACAAAGGATGATAAAAAATCAATAAAACTACACAGTTAACCAGTCCATTGGCAATCCCATAAACAAAGGTTTTCGGATGTATCTCCAAATAAGCAATATAGTAAAAAATAACCGGAATCGTTACATTTATCAAAAAATATATGATATAAACATATAAGGCTTCTACTCTTGTATTACTCTTCAAAAAACCGCTTAGAAGGACCCCTAAAATGCATAAAATACAGTAGCAATAAAACACATTGGTACTCAGACCACAGGTAATACACTGAGTCATAATAAAATATATTCCAAGTGAAAGTGACAGGGACTCATCCAATAAGGTAGTCAACAAAACCCCCAGAAGCATCATCGGTGCAAAATACTCCGGCAAATAACAAAAAAGCACTTCACAAATCCACGCGAATACCATCAATAAAAAGAATTTGCCATATCCGGTAGAACGAGAAAACAGCTGTCCACTTCTTCTTTTTTTCATCAGAACAAGAAAATACACAGCCAAGAAAACCAGATTCACCATAATCAGACAAAACAACTCGTCCAATAACAATTCCGCCCGAAAGGCCATAATAGAAGTGCCAAGTATAAATAATGCAACGGTGCCTATCACATATGCTATACGTTTTGTTGAAATGTTATTTTCTGTAGTTTCTCTTTTCATTGCGTCGTTCCGTTTTTGGGTCTTTCTTTTTTGTTTCCTTTTTTTCATACACTTCATATGCATGAACAATCTTTTGTACCAATGGATGTCGAACGACATCCTTTCCTGTCAGCTCACAAATAGCAATTTCAGGTACACTTTTTAGGACTTCCATAGCCACATCCAAACCGGACTTGGTATTTTCCGGCAAGTCTTTCTGGGTTGCATCCCCTGTAATCACCGCCTTTGATCCAAAGCCAATTCTTGTAAGAAACATTTTCATCTGGGAAGGTGTCGTGTTTTGGGCTTCATCCAAAATAATAAACGCATTATCCAGAGTTCTTCCTCTCATATAGGCCAAAGGAGCAACCTCAATCAAACCTTTTTCCATATTTCTGGCAAAGCTCTCGCCTCCCATAATCTGATATAAGGCATCATATAATGGTCTCAAGTAGGGATCCACCTTGCTTTGTAAATCTCCGGGTAAAAATCCCAACTTTTCTCCTGCCTCTATTGCCGGTCTGGTTAAAATAATCCTGCTGACTTCCTCTCTCTGAAAAGCTGTAATTGCCGTAGCCATAGCGAGATACGTCTTTCCGGTACCTGCCGGTCCAATTCCAAAGGTAATCATCTGATTTCGGATAGCATCCACATATTTTTTCTGTCCCAGCGTCTTTGGTTTTATCGGTTTTCCCATAGTTGTATGGGCGATGCAGTCGTCCTGAAGCTGTGCGACACTGTGCTCCTCTAAGTCTTTTTCTTCCATGTCTAACAAATACTGCACCTCCTGGGCGGTAATATCAACACCTTTTTTTGATAGTTCAAACAATTCATTTACAACAGCACAAGCGCTCCTGACGTTACCCTCATCTCCCATCACCTTAAGGGTATCACCGCGGGTGAGAAAGGTAACTCCAAGAGTGCTCTCTATCAACTGTATATTTGAATCAAAGTGTCCAAAAATATTCTCCAAATGATCTATGGGTATATTTATTATTTTTTCTTCACTCATTCACTTTCTATTCCTACATTTTCAATATCCGGAACAACAGACACACTATATTTTGTTGCCGGCCAACGACATAGAATTTCTCCATATAATATACTCTGTTTATTCCCATAAGTTATCATAACATTTTTATCTATAATTTGAATACCTTTTTCCTGCAATTTTTTTATATACCCATCGCAGAATTGATATTGCCTTCTTTGTATTGCATCTCTTCTATAGGTTTCCTTGCAAAAATAATACTCCTGTTCCACTATATGATTCATATAAAAAGGAAGCGGAAATGTATCCATAAAAACCATCTTGCTTGTTTCGATTCGTTTTGTGGCATTAAGCTTTCCAAACATATATGGGACAAAGTCATATTTTCCGAAATTGCTGCTAACATAGTAATATTCCCTGGCTCTTCCTGAATAGATACGTCTGTTATACTGATTATCCATTGCATGTTTCCATTTTATTTTCCCCTGTATCATCACATCCGCATCTGCCACACCGGGATTATATTTTATAATTTCCGTGCCACTGTCGTTATAGATTGGAACCCAACCATAAACCAACACATCACCTTTTTTTACGCTCTGATTTAAAGATACCGCCTTTGTTCCGTTCCGAATATATACGGAGGCTACTTTACCATCAATAGGCGCAACCAAATCCTTGGGCTCCTGTTTTTTATCCTGCACCTCATCATTTTGAATTTGTTCCTTTACGGAAATATGAACGGTGGTTCCGTGGATAGATACCGAATTCCATATGATTTCCGGGAAATCCTGCAGCATCTGCTTCTCCAGCATCTCAGTGTCGACTGTATTTTTATAGTTGCCGATGCCACATCCCTGTTTTTTTAAGTATTCCCTAACAGTCTCATCACTAATATAAGAATTTCCAACCACCTGTATAGACCAAATATAATTAGATAAAAGAAAAAGCATAAAAAGAGAAACCACTCCACAGATTAGATATACCCGTTTCGCCCGATATCTTTTTAATTTAAAAAATAACCCTCTTCTTTGAATATAACAAATATGGGTTTTTGTTTTTTCTAAATATTCCTTTGTCCGAAACAGTTCTCTTGCTTTTAAATTAATCTGAATCATATTCCATTCAACAAAGATTATGTTCCAAACAAAAATATTATGATTGCTACACAGACGTAAAAATCGACTCAATTCATTTCCTTGTAATCCTATCGTGACATATCCTTCTATCTCCTGTAATCGTTTCATACATTCGTTTCCCTGACTTCAATTAATTCAATATCGCCATTTACTTTCATTTCGTCCTTTGTATAATAGGATATATTCAGTTTTTGTCCCTGCAATGCTACAATTTCATTTTTGGATTGTAGGATGATAGAATTTGAATTGAATTCCACAATTCCTTTATAATTTTCAATAATGGCCACATGTTTACCTGTAAGGGTAAGGCGTATGGTTCCCAGCAATAGTGGATTCTCAATCTCGTTGATTGCAAATCTTTTTTCTTTCATACAACAGTATATGTGCAATTAAAAATCACTATTCCAAGAACAACTTTATTTATGGTATGGCTCATTGTGAATGATTCGATAACTGCGATAAATCTGTTCCAAGAGAATCACCCGCATCAACTGGTGGGGAAATGTCATTTTTGAAAAACTCAGTGACATATCACTTCTTTTTAACACACTCTGGTCTAATCCTATAGAACCTCCAATCACAAAAACGAGACTGCTTTTTCCCTGGACACCCAACGTTTCAATTTTTTTTGCCAATGACGGTGAATCAAATTCTTTTCCCTGAATCTCAAGAGTGATACAAAAATCGTTTTCCTTAATATGCTTTAACAGGCGCTCCCCCTCTTTTTTCCGAATCAAATCCATCTCTATGGGAGAAGCATTTTCTTTTGTCTTTTCGTCTGCCACCTCAACAATACTTACCTTTGCATATCTGGACAAGCGTTTTTTATATTCATCAATTGCATCACGGTAAAATTTTTCTTTCACTGTCCCTACACATAAAATGGTTATATTCATATTTTCTCCTTTTTCCAAAGATAAACAGGCATCACACTTATGTAATGCCTGCATCAATCAAGGAATATATTTATAATTGTACTGTGTTACATCACTCTTTTTGCCGTGTTTGTCTACCACAAGAACCGACAAAATATTGTTTCCTTCAATAATTGGTATCGGCTCTGTATACACAGGAGATGCCTCTGAAGGAACGGAGCCATCCCATGTATAATAAATTTTACTGCCCTCCGGAACTGTCATTGTGATAGTTCCGGGATTCTTAATCACTCCACCCTCCGGATCAATTTGAGGAGCCTCCGGAATTTTGTATACAATAGTATACTTTTCTGAGATAACCTGTCCATAGTCTCCTTTATCGGTCTTACAAACTGCCTTTATGGTTGTCTCTCCCTCTTTCAAGGAAATTGGTTCACTGTATTTGATGCCATTATTGCCTTTGGAAGGGTCTGAACCATCATCAGAATAAAAGATTTCATTTCCGTTTGCAGAAGATAATGTCAGTTCCACATCATCCTCATATTTACCTCCACTTACAGAAAATTCCGGTGGAGCAATCACACTACTTTCAAAAACCTTCAACACTTTTTTGTTTGTAACACCGGTTTTTAATTCATCAATGGAATCATAGTCGTCCAGATAAATATATAAATTCACCAATCCCTTGTAGGCAGATACGTTATTCTTATCCAAGGAAATAGCCTTTTTGTATCTATCCTCCGCCTTGGTGTATTCCTCAATTTCCATATAATCATCACCGGCCAAAACATATGCTCTCGCTTTCGTATCATCTTTTTCTATTGCTTTTTCATAAAAAACAACCGCTTGAGAATATGCCTCTTTTTTGTCTAATTCAAGCCCCTTATTGATATAATGTCCGTAAGAATGATTAAAAACAACCAGCCCCACAATCAGTAGAGTCGCTGCAATCGCGACCAAAATACCGGCAATAAGAACCTTTTTGTTTTTTATCCCCTTTTTCCCATTGGAAGTTTTTTCCTGTTGGTTTGCTTTTTTTTCTTGCTGGCTTTTGGCTGGAATTTCTTCCTCTTTCTTTTTTTCGTCTAAAATAGAGACGATAAAATCATCTTCCAGAACATTATAATCCGGAACAATTTGTGCCGGCTGTCCGCAGTTTTCACAATATACACTTCCGACTCTGAGCTCAGCTCCACACTTTGCACATTTCATATTGAAACCTCTATCTGTTTATATCTATGGCAGAAACACAATTATACATCAGCATCGCAATTGTCATAGGTCCTACTCCACCGGGAACCGGGGTAATTGCAGAACATTTCGGAGCCACATCTTCATAATCAACATCTCCGCACAGCTTATTATTTTCATCCCTGTGCATTCCCACATCAATCACCACAGCCCCGTCTTTTACATACTCCGATGTAATAAATTGCTTCTTTCCGATGGCAACAATTAAAATGTCTGCCTCCCGGGTTACAGAAGGTAAATCTACCGTCTTGGAATGGGTGATGGTAACGGTGGCATCTTCCCGAAGCATCAATAATGCCATAGGCTTTCCTACGATGTTGCTTCTTCCAACAATCACGCATTTTTTTCCACGGGTCTCTATGTCACTTCTCTTTAAAAGTTGAACAATACCTGCCGGGGTGCAGGATACAAATCCTGGAAGTCCTATGGACAATGCTCCTACACTTTGGGGATGAAATCCATCAACATCCTTTTTAGGATCAATTGCCTTTATTACTTTATCCTCATCCATATGCTTTGGCAACGGAAGCTGAACCAAAATACCATTTACATCCTCTCTGGCATTTAAATCCGCTATCAGCTGTAAAAGTTCTTCCTCTTTTGTCTCCTCCGGAAGTTCAAAAGAGAGAGAACGTATGCCAACATATTCACAAGCTTTCTTTTTGTTTCGCACATACACACAGGATGCAGGATCCTCTCCCACCAAAACCACTGCCAGGGTAACTTCCGTTCCCTGCTCTTTTAATGCAGCAACTTTCTCCTTTAATTCATCTTTTATATCCTGTGAAATTTTCTTACCATCAATGATTGTAGCCATGAGTCCTCCTCTTTAAAACAGACCGGTAATCACACCGTCATCACTAACATCAATACCATATGCAGCCGGCTTTTTCGGCAATCCCGGCATAGTCATAATGGAACCTGTCACTGCCACTACAAATCCTGCTCCGGCAGATACATAAACCTCTCTTACATTAACCTCAAAGTTCTCCGGTCTGCCCAACTTGCTGGCATCATCAGAAAGAGAATACTGGGTTTTTGCCATACATACAGGGAAATCACCCAATCCCATCTTGCTGATACGATCCAATTCTCTCTTAGCTGCCGGCGAATAGGTAACACCGGATGCTCCATAGATTTCTTTTGCAATGGTTGAAATCTTATCTTCTAAAGACAAATCATCCGGGTAAAGAGGTGCGAAATGACTCTCCTTGTTTTCCAAAACATCAAGTACTGCCTCAGCCAAAGCGATACCGCCTTCTCCACCTTTTTCCCAGACTTCAGATAAAGCGAATTCACATCCTCTATCCTGACAGAACTGTCTTACAAAGTCTGTTTCCGCCTCTGTATCTGTGACAAAGGAATTCAAAGTCACAACCACAGGAACTCCATATTTCTGAAGATTTTCAATGTGCTTTTCCAAATTTACAATTCCTTTTTTCAGAGCATCTAAGTTTTCTTCTGTAAGTTCAGTTTTCGGAACTCCACCATTATATTTTAAAGCACGGATGGTAGCCACCAAAACAACTGCATCCGGTGTAAGTCCGGCTTTTCTGCATTTAATGTCAAAGAACTTCTCAGCACCTAAATCGGCACCAAAACCTGCCTCTGTCACCACAATATCCGCCAACTTTAATGCCATCTTTGTTGCACGAACACTGTTACAACCATGGGCAATATTGGCAAAAGGACCCCCATGAATCAATGCCGGTGTATGTTCCAGAGTCTGAATCATATTTGGTTTTAATGCATCTTTCAAAAGTGCAGCCATTGCTCCGGTTGCCTGTAAATCATCAGCGGTAACCGGTTCTCCCTGAAAATTATAAGCAACAATAATTCTGCCTAACCGTTTCTTCAAATCTGCCATATCGTCTGCAAGACAAAGAATTGCCATAATTTCAGACGCTACAGTAATGACAAAATGGTCCTCCCTCACCATACCATCCATCTTGTTACCAAGACCAACTACAACATTTCGCAACACTCTGTCATTCATATCAAGACAGCGTTTCCACACAACCTGCCTAGGGTCAATTCCCAGTTCATTTCCCTGCTGAATGTGATTATCCAAAATTGCAGCAAGCAAATTGTTTGCAGATGTAATAGCATGGAAATCACCTGTAAAATGTAGATTTAAATCCTCCATAGGAACCACCTGTGCATATCCACCACCGGCAGCCCCACCTTTGATTCCAAAACATGGTCCTAAAGAAGGCTCACGTAAAGCAAGAATCGCCTTTTTGTTCAACTTGCCAAAAGCCTGTCCTAAGCCAACACTTGTGGTCGTCTTTCCCTCTCCTGCCGGAGTAGGATTGATTGCTGTTACCAGCACCAGTTTTCCGTCTTTATTCTTTGCCAGACGCTCCATACATTCGTCTGAGAGTTTTGCTTTGTATTTTCCGTATAACTCCAGGTCATCCTGAGAGAGTCCTACCTTTGCAGCAACCTCAGTAATAGGCTCCATTACTGCTTCCTGTGCAATCTGAATATCTGTTTTCATCTTTATCCTCCTTATTTTAAAAACCTTCCTCTACCGGATATTCCTTTTCCGTGTCTGAAACACTTTCTGGATTTAAATACTCTTCAAATTCCTGAACTGACATTAATACCGTTCTTGGTTTTGTCCCTACATCAGGCCCTACAACACCGGCCTCCTCCAGCTGATCCATAATTCTCGCCGCACGGTTAAATCCTACCTTAAAATATCTCTGCAACATACCAATGGAAGCTTTTTCTTTGTCAACAATCAAGCGGCCTGCATCTGCGAAATACGAATCCACTGTTTCCTCAAAACCGCTTCCTCCTCCCACTGCTGTGGAGTCCGAATTTGGTTCTCCCCCGGAATCAATAATTTTTGTGACACTCTCGTTATAAACTGCATTTTCATTATTCTGCTTAATAAAATCTACCACATCCTGAACTTCCGTGTCTGAAACGAAAGCTCCCTGAACACGAAGTGGTTTTGTAAATCCCTGGGGATAATATAACATATCACCATTTCCCAAAAGTTTTTCAGCGCCAAACATATCCAAAATTGTTCTGGAATCTACACCGCTGTTTACCGCAAAGGCAATTCTAGAAGGCATATTGGCCTTAATAAGTCCTGTCACCACATCCACCGACGGTCTCTGGGTTGCTAGAATCAAATAGATACCGGCGGCTCTTGCTTTCTGAGCCAGGCGGCAGATGGATTCTTCCACTTCTTTCGCAGCTACCATCATCAAATCTGCCAACTCGTCTACAATGACAACCATCTCCGGCATTTTTTCAAATTCACCCATATCACCGTTGGAGTTAATCGGCATCTTATAACCATTATCCACTAATTTTTTGTTGTAAGACTTAATATCTCTCACACCTGCATTGGCAAACTTCTGATACCGGTCATCCATTTCCATAACCGCCCAGTGTAATGCCCCTGCCGCTTTTTTCGGTTCTGTCACCACAGGCACCAACAAATGAGGAATGCCATTATAGATGCTAAGTTCTACCACCTTAGGGTCTATCATAATAAATTTAACCTCCTCAGGAGTTGCCTTGTATAAAATACTCATTATGATAGTGTTAATACATACAGACTTTCCGGAACCGGTTGTTCCTGCAATTAAAAGGTGAGGCATTTTTGCAATATTGGCAGTAATTACATTACCTGCAATATCCCGACCTGCACAAAATGTCACCTTGGATTCCGCTTCCTTAAACTCCTTTGAAGAAGCCAGTTCCTCAAAGGAAACCATCACTTTGTTTTTGTTTGGAACTTCTATTCCTACAGCGGCCTTTCCCGGAATCGGAGCTTCGATTCTAATGTCTGTCACCGCCAGATTCAGTTTAATATCATCTGCCAGATTGGTAATTCTATTGACACGAACTCCCACTTCCGGCAGCAGTTCGTATCTGGTAACTGTCGGTCCGCAGGTAACATCGGTCACTTCCACATTAATTCCAAAGTTTTTCAAGGTCTGTTCCAACTTATCCGCTGTACTCTCAAGCTCTGCTTTGGAATTACTGTTATTCCCTCCTGTTTTCTTTTTCAAAAGGGAAAGTGTAGGAAATTTATATTTTGTATTTCGCTTCTGCTTAGTTTCTGCCGAAGCCTCAACTGTAGCTGATGCAACACTTATCTTTCTCTGGGATACTGTATTTTGCACCCTCGGTTCCGGTTGCTCTCTGGTTTCTACCACCTTTTCCCGCACTCTTGAAACCGTTTTCTCTGCCGGTGTCCTGTCCGAAACAGTCTGACCTGTCGTCTCCTTATGTAAAACCGATTTGGTTCCCCTCTTTTTAGATGAAAGTCGGACACGATTTACATCTTTCACATCCATTTGTTCATCCGGAGACACCCGGACCTCACTTAATTCGTCCGATGATTGTTCCGAAATTCCCTGATTCGCAGCAACTGTAGTGTCAAATGCAACTCCGGATATTTTCCGGTTACGTCTCGGGCCTTTAACTTCTGCCGCCTGAGCTTGCTTGTCCTTGTCACTCTGAATACGAGCCAATCTCTCCTGTCGGCTTTCATTTGGATCCGAAGTCCTTTTCTTTCTCCGTTTCGAATGCTTCGCCCCATAAAGAATTGACTTGTTCGTCACCAGGACAAAGCAGATAATTAACAAAACAATAGTTATCACATATGCACTGATAAGCCCGAAGCCCTGAACCAGCATCTGAGCCAGAAAACCTCCAAAAAATCCCCCGCCGGACTTGTTTTGCATACCATAATAAAAAGCCTGTACGCCTCCACTGGTATGGGAACCATGGGCAATCAACTCAACAAGTACACTCAACAAAAAAACCACAACGGTTCCTGCCACCAACTTTACAGCGGCAATCCGATTTCCGGAATTTGAAATTGCGAAAAAAACTGCAGCCAATAAAAGAATAGGAAAAAGATAGGCGATTAATCCGAAGATTCCAAAAAAGAAACCACTAACTGCGTTTCCGACCACTCCGCCAATTCCAAGATTACTGATAAACAGCAAGACACAAACCGCTAACATAATCCATAAAATAATCTCTCTGGTGGATTCCATCTTTGCTACATCTATCACTTCTGCTTCTACAGAAACATTCTTTTTCTTTGTATTGGTGGATGTCTTCTTAGTCTTTGGTTTTGAAGAATTGTTTTTCTTTGCCATTACAACATCCTTTTCATCATTATTCAACCTCAATATTTTACCACACTTTAAAAAAACTGTCATTATTACTTTTCATCATTTTCCCCCATATTTTTTAAGTGTTTTATAGCATCTTTCAAGCCCCCTACACTATCTATCAATTTGTGTTCCACAGCCTCTTTCCCCACAAGTATGGTGCCTAAGTCCTTCGCCATAGTTTCCTTATTCATCATCATACCCTCAAAATCATACCGTTCTATCCGGCTGTGACTGCAAATAAAGTCAACGATCCGCTCCTGCATTTGATAAAACTGATAATAAGTCTGGGGAGCACCAAGAACTGTTCCGGTAATTCTAACCGGATGAACTAACATAGTAGCGGTAGGTACAATAAAAGAGTAATCGGTAGAAACTGCCAGAGGAATACCGATGGAATGACTTCCCCCAATTACCAGAGAAACCGTTGGCGTTTTTAAAGATGCAATTAACTCTGCAATGGCAAGTCCGCACTCCACATCGCCACCAATGGTATTTAAAACAAATAATATGCCTTCCACATCCTCATCATTATCCAGCGCAATCAATTGTGGAATCAGGTGTTCATACTTTGTGGATTTTGCATTGCCTGACAATACATCATGCCCTTCGATTTCTCCTATAATTGTGACAACTTCTATTTTGTTTCCCCGTGAAGTTTGAATCGTGCTCTGTCCAAATTCCTTTACCTTTTCCACTGTTTCTGTATTTTCCTTCATAATCTATCTCCTCTTCGCTGACATATTCTGTTTACACATCAAAAAAGGACTTCCCGCTTAGGAAGTCCTTTGTATTTTATGTGTATTTTGTACTTTTTATTCCCCCAGCAAGTACCGGTATAATCCCTCGTAATTTGCCTTTGAACTGTTCCAGGAGTAATCTTTCGCCATTCCCCTGTCCACCATCTTATTCCACTCTGCTTTCTTATCAAAGAAAATATGTTTGGAATAATTGACTGTATTCAATAGTTCATCTCCATTATAATTTGCAAAAGAGAATCCGTCTCCGGTATGCTCATACTCATTATACGGAACAACGGTGTCCTTCAATCCACCTGTCTCCCTTACGATAGGAACCGTTCCGTACCGGAAAGAAATCAACTGAGTCAAACCACAAGGCTCAAATCTGGACGGCATCAGGAAAGCATCTGCAGCGGCATATAGCTTATGAGCCAAATCCTCGGAATAACAAATATTTGCAGAAATCCGATCCGGATATTTCCATGCAAAGTGGCGGAACATATTCTCGTATTGCGACTCTCCGGTACCGATAACCACCAACTGGGTGTAATCATCCACCAGGTTCTCAATACAATAATTTACCAAATCCAGTCCCTTCTGATCTGTCAATCTGGAAATCAATCCAATCATATATTTCTTCTTGTCAACAGTCAGTCCCAACATCTCCTGAAGTTTTTCCTTATTTACTTTCTTGTTGGTTCTGAAGTTAGACGCTGTGTACTTTTTATAGATGGCCTCATCTGTAGCAGGATCATACATCTTATAATCAATGCCGTTAATAATTCCCCTCATATCAAAATGACGGGCGGACAACAATCCATCTAAGCCTTCGCCATAATAAGAAGTCTGAATCTCTGCAGCATAAGTATCACTAACGGTAGTAATATAGTCTGCATAAACCAAACCACCCTTTAACATATTAGCACCTTTTTGGAATTCCAGTTTGTCCGGTGTAAACACGTCCATAGGCAATCCTGAAATCCCCTGAATGGTCTCAATATCCCACACACCTTGAAACTTCAAGTTGTGAATGGTCATAATCGTCTTCATATCCCAGAAGAATGGATTACTGCTAAACTCGGTCTTAAGGTACACAGGAATCAGACCTGTCTGCCAATCATGACAATGAATCACATCCGGCTGAAAATCTATCACCGGAAGCATTGATAAAACGGCTTTATCGAAGAAGGTATACTTTTCAATATCATAGCGAGTGTCTGAATAGGGATAAAAACATTCAAAGTACTCCAAATTGTCAATGAAATAATATGTAATGCCCTGATACTGATACTTCATAACACCTACATATTTCTCACCGATGTAATGTCCTAAGCCCATCTGAAAATGACAGACATACTCAAACTCATCCCGGTATTGTGGTGGAATACAGGTATAATTCGGAAGTACCACACGAACATCCCATTCCTTAGGGTCAAACTCCTTGGGTAATGCTCCTACCACATCCGCCAACCCTCCGGTTTTCACAAAAGGTACACACTCACTTGATGCAAAAAGAATCTTCTTCATAATTTTAAAGCCCCCTACTCATCCCAGTTATGATACACTTCCTGAACGTCATCGTCCTCATCTAATAAAGTTAAAATACGATTAATATTGTATAAATCCTGTTCATCAGACAGCTCTACATAAGTCTGTGGAATCATTGTAACCTGAGCATCCGCCATAGGAATGCCCTCTTTTTCCAATGCTTCTCTCACTGCTGAAAAGTCTTCCGGAGCTGTCAAAATTTCAAAACTGTCTTCCTCTTCTGAAAAATCCTCAGCTCCTGCATCCAAAGCCATCATCATCAAGTCATCCGGCTCCAAATCGCACTCACTACGGTCAATTAAAATCTGACCTCTTTTGTCAAACATATAAGATACACATCCCTGAGTCCCGATGCTTCCCTTACCTTTGGTAAAAGCACTACGTACGTTGGCTGCAGTTCTGTTTTTGTTATCTGTTAAAGCATCCACAATAATAGCAGTACCGTTTGGTCCATAGCCTTCATATGTAACAGATTCATAGTTTACAGAATTGGCATCTCCGGCTGCTTTTTTGATACCACGCTCAATTGTGTCGTTTGGCATATTGTTTGCTTTCGCCTTAGCGATTACATCACGAAGTTTGCTGTTATTTTCCGGATCAGGTCCACCTTCTTTTACTGCAACTGCAATTTCTCTTCCAATAATAGTAAAAATCTTTCCTTTTGCCGCATCATTCTTTTCTTTCTTATGTTTGATATTGGCAAATTTTGAATGTCCTGACATAATTATTCTTCCTCTTTTCTAATGTATTCTTTTGTATTTTATCATTTTTTGTTTTTGCTTTCAATAAATGTATCCGATTATATCTTAGAAACCTGAACCTGTTGAATCATTCGGTCTTCCACATCCTGTACAAAAAAAGAATATTTATCATAATTCACCGTAAAACTTTCATGCTCATTAGGGATTCTTCCCAAAAGGGAAATCAAAAAACCGTTTAAAGTTTCAAACTCTTCCGGAAATTCAATTCCAAGCACCTGGGCCGCTTCCTCCAACTCTGTGGCACCACTCATAGAAAACTGATCCTTTGAAATCTCTTCAATGGACAACTCTTCCTCGTCATGTTCATCTAAAATATTTCCCACAATCTCCTCTAAGATATCCTCCATGGAAATCAACCCACTGGTTTGTCCGTATTCATCCACCACAATCATCATATGATTCTTCTTTGATTGCATTTTTGCAAACAGGGTATTAAGATTGTGGGTCTCAGGTACAAATGCCGCCGGTTGCAAAAGTTCGTCAAAGTCCCGTAGCTTTTTTGACAACGCTTTATCATCACGAACGTATAGCAAAGCATCCTTAATATGCAACACACCAATAATATGATCTAAATCATGTAAAAAGACCGGATATCTGGAAAAAGAGCTGGTTTTTACAAAATCCAACGCCTCCGAAAAACTCATATCTCCATCCAGACAGACCATTTGTTTTCTATGTATCATAATATCCTTGGCAACTTTGTCTCCAAATTCAAAAATATTTTGAATCATAGTTGCTTCGCTGGCAAGAAGGACACCATGTTCGTGTCCCTCATTTACCATAGAGATGATTTCCTCTTCAATCTCATCGTCCAATTCTTCTTTTGACTTGTTCTTAAACAGTTTTCCAATCCGTTCTAAATTTTTCTTCAAGTTTTCGCTCCTTACAAGAATTTGTTTTCATCATTTATGTAAGAAGTTCCAAACTGACCTCCAGTGCCTTATCCACTTCAAACAATACCTGATGATCTAAGTGACAAATTTTTTCTTTTAATCTTTTTTTATCTATGGTTCTAAGCTGTTCCAGCAAAACCACCGAATCCTTTACCAAGTCATACTTATCACTGTCTAAAGACACATGGGTCGGAAGTTTTGCCTTGTTTAGTTTTGATGTAATGGCTGCGCAAATCACAGTGGGGGAATGTACATTTCCCACATCATTCTGAATGATTAAAACAGGCCGGATGCCTCCCTGTTCTGAGCCAACCACCGGTCTTAGGTCTGCATAAAATATATCGCCTCGTCTAATTGTCATAATACACTCTCCAAAAATTATTTTATCAATAGTATTTCCACAATTTTGAAAGCTATTCACTTATATTCTATGCAAAGTAATCTAATTTGCCGATTTTCTTTCCGTTTCTGTAATAAAATCTTGGAATTCGGTTTCCTAAATCGCAAGCAAGTTCATAATTAAACCTTCCTGAAATCTCACCTAATTCTTCCATAGTGATATTCAAATCACCATCGCGGCCAATCAACACCACCTGATCCAAAAGGGAAACTCCGTCAATATCAGTGACATCCACCATCATCTGATCCATGCAGACCCGTCCCAGGATAGGAGCCTTTTGTCCCCGAATCAAAACATATCCCTGATTGGAGAGCGCCCTTGGATATCCGTCACCATAACCTACAGGAACGGTAGCCACCTTGCGGGCTTCCTTGGCACAATAGGTGCCACCATAACTGATACAATCTCCCGGGTTAATTTCTTTGATATGCACAATGGAGCTATACAAAGAAAGTGCCGGCTCCAGAGGATATTCAGCACCAACCTCCTCCGATGGCATTAAACCATAAAGTGTAATTCCTGCGCGCATCATATCCATATAATACTCCGGCAGTTCCAAAATAGCCGCACTGTTGGCACAGTGTCGTATTTTAAATGTAACCTGATTTTTCTCTAATTCTTTGATAAAAGATGAGAATTTCGCAAACTGTATTTTTGCAAACTGCTTATCTTTTTCATCTGCTCTTGCAAAGTGAGTAAAAATCCCCTCCAAATGCAATCCTTTTAATTTTGAAATACGGGTAATGGCATTCAGGGATTCTTCCCCCGGCACAAATCCGATTCTTCCCATACCACTGTCAATTTTTATATGAATATATGCATCTTTGCCTATAGAAACAGCCACCTGAGAAATCTTTTGTGCCATATCCTCCCTGAACACACAAATGCGGATTTCCTGACGAATCAATTCTTCATAATCCTTTTCAAACACGTATCCCAAAATCAAAATCATCTTTTTTATGCCGGCTTTTCTCAACTGAAAAGCTTCCTCAGCGGTTGCAACAGCATAACCGCATATACCATCATTTTGTTCCAGCATATTTGCAATGGCAATGGCTCCGTGTCCATATCCATTGGTTTTAATCACCGCCATCATAGGTTGCTTTGCTTGATGAACATTCCTCATAACCTCAATATTATGTTCAATGGCATCCAGATTAACCTCTGCCCATATTCTCATTGTCTCATTCAACTTTATAGCCCTCTTTCCAAAAAAATCATCTTTATACCCTGAATGATGTCCGATGCAACAAGGCCGTGCATACTCGTTTGCTTTGCAGCAGTCTCCCCTGCCAATCCGTGAAGATACACTCCCAAAGGTGCAGCTATGGAAGGCTCCATTCCCTGTGCAATCAACGACACTATCACTCCTGTCAGAACATCACCGCTACCTGCTGTAGCCATAGCCGGACTGCCTGACCTATTAATAAATATATCCTCATATGGGATTGTCGTCAATGTTGCACCATCTTTTAAAACACATATCACTTGATGTTCCGTTGCAAATTCCTGGCATACCGATAACTTATGCTCCGAAACATATAGAATCGGATTATCTGTAAGTCTTGCCATCTCAGCCATATGGGGAGTCACCACAATTTCTGTATGTGGTTGTTTTAAAATCCCCGGTTTTTTAGCAATGATATTTAATCCATCTGCATCAATCACCACTGGCACAGATGCATATTTTACCACGGTATCCACAATCTGACCGGCTATAGACGAAGTCCCTATTCCCGGACCAACTGCAATGGCTGAAGCCCATTTCATTAATTCCACCAATTGTTTTTCATCAAATTTTTCATAACATACAACAATGGCTTCCGGAAAAAGAGATAAGATAACATTCCTATTTCTCTTGTGAGTATAAATTTTAACCATACCGCATCCACAGGTTAATGCACCTAATCCTGCCAGGTATGCAGCCCCTGCCATCTCCTCACTTCCGGCAATCAGAAGCACCTTCCCGGCAGAGCCCTTATTCAAGTTTTTCTCCAATCCCGGGAGCAAATCCAAATCACTTTTCTCCAAAGCCTTGTGTGAAAAAAATGACCGACTCTCCTCTTTATCAACAATACCGATGTCCTTTAAAATTACTTCACCGCAATAATTCTTCCCCGGATAAAGCATGTGTCCGACTTTTCTGTATCCAAAGGTAACGGTATAATCTGCCATAAAAGCAGACCCCGGAACGGAACCGTCATCTGCGAAAACGCCGGATGGAATGTCAATGGCAATACGAATTGCGTCCATAGCATTTAGCTTTTCTAATAGGGTCTTGTATATTCCCTGAATCTCTCTCTTTAACCCTATCCCAAATAAACCGTCTATGATGATATTCCATTCCCCTGTGTCTTCACATTCATCGCAAAATGGGATTTGTAATTTTAGGCAAACCTCTCTTTGTGCTTGGCACTCTTTGGTCATATGAGATACCTCTCCCAAAGCGCAAATTCCTACGGAATACCCCTTCTGGAAAAGAATTCTGGCAACAGCAAAACCATCTCCTCCATTATTACCGGAACCGCAGACAACAAGAATGTTTTTATCCTGCCACGGATTTTTTTCTATCAGTTCTACCACACCAAGGGCTGCTCTTTCCATCAGCACTTCAGACATAATACCGTAGTTATGAATGGTATTTTCATCAAGCTGTTTCATTTCCTTGCTGTTTAACAAATACTCCATACTGTTTTCTCACTTTCCTCTAATGCAAACAAAGAGTTCCGCCTTGCGAAACTCTTACTTTTCAGATAAAACTTCCGAATCGGATGTATCACCCTCCGGGCGGTCTTCTCCGGTTGCCAAATCCACATCATTATTTTTTACATCAAACAAATTGATAATATCTTTTCCAAAAATATCATGCATATACGAATATATCTCTCGATTGTTAATCTCTCGATTCTGTTTCCGAATAATGTTCTTTTTCAAATCAACTCTGACCTGTTTAATCCACTCAGAAATCTCTTCCGCCTCCCGATAATTCGTACGAAGCCTTTCATAACAATAATCCATGGTCTCCATCATCAATGCATCATTGTATGTGACAATCTCCCTGGGAATATCTAAAAGCTGGTCCTCATTTAGTCGGATTTTCTCATTGACATCATCGATAAGCTTTTTATCCTGCTCCAGTTTTTTACTTTTGTCAATATCGGAAGAAATCTCTGTTCCCTCCATATTTTCCACAATATTTTGCATAAGACTGGATTTGAGTTTTTTCAAATCCTTCTGTTCCTGTGTCAGCTTTCCCTGTCTGGCTAACACCTCTGACAATTTGGACTCCAGTTCTTTTACCGTATCCGGTTTTCCCTCCAGTGCAAAAAGCCTGTGCCACTTCTGATCTAAAACGAGAACCGGAATTTTCACTTGTTTCAGTGCCTCTGTAAATGCCTGCTTCGCCAAAACATCACCCTCAATTATTTATTCTTTTTATTCGCAATGCTATAGGATAACTGCATCAAACTATCCGACAAATGAACATTTTCTACAATCATACCATCTACATTATCCAAATCCACATGGGCAAAATTCCAAATCGCATTTACCCCTAAAGTAGACAACATCACTGCTGTAGTCTCTGCATTTTCCTTTGGAAGTGTCAGTGCAGCAATATCCACCTGATGATCCTTGACAAATTCAGGTAAAACATCAAGCATCATCACCGGAATGCCTCTGACTTCCTTTCCTTCCAGAGCCGGATTGATATCAAACAATCCAACCACACGGAAACCTAATTTTTCAAATTTTACATAATTAGCAATGGCCTGACCTAAATTTCCTGCTCCGATAATAATCATATTATGCATTTCATTCAAGCCGAGAATATGACCTATTTCGTCATACAAATACTGAACATTGTATCCGTATCCCTGCTGGCCAAAGCCTCCAAAATTATTTAAATCCTGTCGTATCTGAGATGCCGTAACATGCATTCTGGCACTAAGTTCGTTGGAAGAAATTCTCTCAACACCGGCTTCCAATAATTCTCCTAAATATCTATAATATCTAGGCATTCTACGAATAACTGCCTGTGAAATACCCTTGTCCAAGACTGTACCCCTTTCATTTTCCAATCAATTCTTATAGAAAATTATAGTTTTTTTCCCAAAGGTTGTCAATGTGTCAAAAATTTAACAACTCATTTTCCGACAAAGATTCCCACTCCTGATAGCACTCATCCAGCCGACTTTGCAATTTTTCCTGCTGGGCAGAAATCTCATTTAATTTTGCCGAATTAGACGCATTTTCAGGATTCATCAAATCTTCATTTAACGACTCCAGTTTTTCCTCTATTTCAGCAATTTCCTGTTCTATTTTATCAATCTGGTTCTGTATCTTTCTCTTTTCACTTTGAAGTTTCTTTTGGTTTACCCAATCCTTTTTCCCTTCAGAGGATGGCTCTGTCGTCAATGACTTATCAACTTCTGTATTCTCAGTTCCATCCATAGATTCCTGAAATTTCTGAAGATAATAATCATAATTTCCCAGATAATTTTCAAAATGATCGTTATGCAATGCCAGAACTCTTTTTGCTGTTTTATTAATAAAATAACGGTCATGGGACACATACAGCAGCGTTCCGGTATAACCATTTAAAGCCTTTTCCAAAATTTCTTTTGACTCCATATCCAAATGGTTGGTAGGCTCATCCAAAATAAGGAAATTAGCCCCTGAGAGCATCAATTTTGCCAAGGAAATTCTTCCTCTCTCTCCACCGCTTAGGTCTCCAACTTTCTTATAACAATCATCATCGAAAAACATAAACGCGGCCAAGACATTTCTTATTTTGGTCTGCGTCAGATTCGGATAGGCATCACTCATTTCCTCAAACAAAGTTTTATCATCATCCAAGACCTGCTGTTCCTGGTCATAATATCCTATGGTAACCTTTGAGCCAAGACGAATGGTACCTGTATCTGCGTCCACCATTCGATTTATAATTTTTAACAGAGTAGTTTTGCCTGTGCCATTGTCTCCAATAATTGCCACGTGTTCTCCACGATTTATCATAAGATTTACTCCGGAAAACAGTGTTTTTCCATCATAGGACTTTGATATATCCATCAGCTGAAGCACATCATTGCCGCTGATTTCATTTGGTTCCAAGGAAAGAGACATCACCTTGGAGTCGTCTATTGGTTTTTCAATCAATTCCACCTTATCCAAAGCTTTTTGTCTGCTCTCAGCACGCTTGATAGACTTTTCTCTGTTGAACTGTTTTAATTTGTCAATTACTTCCTGCTGATGAGCCAGCATATCCTGCTGTTTTTCATATTCCCTTAAACGGGTAAGCATCCGTTGTTCTTTTTGCTTTGCAAAGGCTGAATAATTTCCCTTGTACAGATATCCGTTGTGGTGACTGATGTCCAACACACTGGTAACTGTACGGTCTAAAAAATATCGGTCATGGGCCACAATAATCACACAGCCCTTATAATTCATCAGGTAGTTTTCCAGCCACTGAATGGAAGACATATCCAGATGGTTAATTGGCTCATCCAAAAGTAAAATATCCGGTTTTGTCACCAAAAGTTTGCCAAGGGACACTCTTGTTTTCTGTCCTCCCGACAGCATAGACATAGTTTTAGAAAAATCATCCTCTGAAAATCCCAATCCCCTCAGTACTCCATTCACTTCGGATTCGTATAAATTTCCACCTAAATGATTAAATTTATCATTCAGCTTGTGGTATTTTTCCAATAAAGACGCTAACTCCTCTGGAGAGGAATTTCGCATCTGTTCCTCCATACAGTGCAATTCGTCCTCCATGTCTATAATATTCTGACAAGAAGAACGAACAATATCATAAATACTTCCCTGCTCATCATCCTCCTGATATTGGGCTAAATAACCAACAGTGGTGTCTTTTGCAAACACCACTGTCCCTTCATCCATATCCAATTCTCCGGTAATGATTTTGAGCAAAGTCGATTTTCCCGCGCCATTGTTTCCCACAATGGCAACTTTATCGCACTCATTAACTTGAAATGAAATATTTTTTAAAACTTCATCTCCGCCAAATGCTTTTGAAATATTCTGGCAAGATAAAATCATTCTTTCCTCCTAAAGCATTTTTTCCAAGGTCTTTCTGATTTCCTTGATGAAATTCTCGCTGTTTAAAACAACAGGATTTTCAATGGTGGTAATCAATGCCAAATCCTTGGTCATCTTTCCGCTCTCAATGGTATCAATACACGCCTTCTCCAACTTGTCCGCAAAATCGCAAAGCTCAGAAGTGCCATCTAACTCACCGCGCTTTCTGAGAGCACCGGTCCAGGCAAAAATGGTGGCCACTGAATTAGTAGATGTCTCTTCACCTTTTAAATGTTTGTAATAGTGACGCTGTACCGTTCCATGAGCTGCCTCATATTCGTAGACACCCTG
Source organism: Lachnospiraceae bacterium (assembly GCA_022768745.1). Classification (GTDB taxonomy): domain Bacteria; phylum Bacillota; class Clostridia; order Lachnospirales; family Lachnospiraceae; genus Pararoseburia. The sequence goes on along the minus strand of JALELK010000115.1, from coordinate 79,960 downwards.
TGGGGAAACCAATACGGAAGTCATCATAGCCAGTGAACCAAAGGCAGAGGATACCATATCGCTCATAACATCCCCATCGTAGTTCTTACATGCCCAGATATAACCACCCTCAGATTTCATTACTCTGGCAACTGCATCATCAATCAAGGTATAAAAATAAGTAATACCTGCCTCGTCAAATTTTTCCTTGTATTCTGCATCAAAGATTTCCTGGAAAATATCCTTAAAAGTGTGGTCATACTTCTTGGAAATGGTATCTTTGGTTGCAAACCACAAATCCTGTTTTGTATCGAGAGCATAATTAAAACAACTCTTAGCAAAACTCTCGATAGAATTGTCTAAATTGTGCTGTCCCTGAACCACACCAGGACCGGCAAAATTATGTACCACTTCTTTTGTCTGGGTGCCATCCTCAGCTGTATAAACCAGTTCTACCTTTCCGGCTCCTGGAATTTTCATCTCACAATTTTTGTATACATCACCATAGGCATGACGGGCAATGGTAATGGGCTTTTTCCAGTTTCTAACACAAGGTTCAATTCCTTTGACAATAATCGGTGCTCGAAAAACGGTACCATCTAAAATCGCTCTGATGGTTCCGTTAGGACTTTTCCACATTTCCTTCAAATCATACTCTGTCATTCTGGCAGCGTTTGGTGTAATGGTTGCGCACTTAACTGCTACGCCATATTTTTTGGTGGCCTCTGCAGAATCAATGGTTACCTGGTCATTGGTCTCATTTCGATGCTCCAACCCCAAATCATAATACTCTGTATTTAAATTAATAAACGGAAGTAAAAGTTCATCTTTGATCATCTGCCAAAGAATTCTTGTCATCTCATCTCCGTCCATCTCCACGAGAGGTGTCTTCATCTCAATCTTACTCATCTTTATCTCCTCCTGTTTTCATCACACTGATGATAGTATAACAAAAGATGTTTTCCAGGTAAAGCAAACACTCCCAATTACTTAAAGTATGTAAGCGCCTCATTCAATGTCTCAGACTGCTCCTGCATCTGTCCGGCCATTTCTGCCACACCGTTCATCATGGCATTTAATTCCTGAATATTGGCTGTCATCTGCTGGGTTGCAGCAGCGTTGGCAGAACTTACATCTGTAAGTCCCTTACTATTCTGGGTAATATTGCCATTCAAATGAACCATCTGATCAACCAATGTTTTAATTTCATCTGCCTTTTCCACAGTCAGTTCAATCTGATGATCCAAATTAGTAAACTCACCTAACACAGCGGTAATTTCTTCTTTTTGAACTGTATTATTTTCTACAATTTCGTTTGACGCAGCCACACAGGCATCGCACTCCTGAACCAATTCTGAAATAATTTCCTTAATATTGTTCAATTCACCACTGGTATTGTCAGATAAAACCCTGATTTCCTCTGCAACAACTGCAAAACCTCTTCCGGCTTCTCCCGCTCTGGCAGCCTCTATGGAAGCGTTAAGGGACAACAGGTTGGTCTGACCGGAAATGTCTTCTATCACGCCGATTATATCGCTAACCTTGTCCACAACAGCGTTAACCGTCTGAATGCGCTCAGATATATTTGCAATCCCTTCATCCATCTGTACACTGCTTTCTTCCATATGGTGCATTTTTCCACTCATCATAGAACTGCTTTCCAGAACCATATGGGTCTGTTGCTTAATATCCGCTACAGAAGCATCAATGGTATGAGTCTCTTCATCCATACTTCCCAAATCCACATTGATATCTGAAATGGACGACGCCATATCTGTGGAACCCTCAGCCACATCCTCTACAGCCTTGCTGATTTCATTATTTGCAGCCAACGTCTGTTCACTGGTCATATTCAACTGGAAACTGTGTTGTGACATAGCATCACTGGTGGTACGAATTTTTTCAACAATACCCCCTAAGGATTTTGTCATATCCTTGATACTGTCTGCAATCAAACCGATTTCGTCATTTGTACTTTTCACTTTTGAAAAGTCAACGTCCATTTCACCGCCGGCTACTTTTTTTACAATTCCGCTCAACTGAACTAATGGTTTTACCAGCTTTCTGCAAAATACCAAAGTGGCAACGCTTGCCACAATTACCATAACCACCAAAATTCCCACTGCTCCGCTTGTGGTACTGCTTATTTTTGCCAGGGCTTCTGATTCATTCGCACTGACAACAACAATATCCTTATTATTGAGAACGGTGTAACTTGCGTATTTTTTTACCCCATTAAAATCATATGTAGTAACTGCATCTTCCGGAATTTTTCCGTTTTCAATTTCCTTTACAATGCCCTTCACCACCTCATTTTCAACAGGGTTACCTACTTTTTCCTCTGTAGGGTGATAGAGCATAGTACCGTTTTGATCCACCACATAAATATAGGAGCTATCCATCCCTTTCACGCCCGAATTCTTTAAGATAACGGAATACTCCTCATACTTAAGTTCCCCTACCCCTTTTTCAACCATCTCGTTTTCAATCAGTTTTGAATAGCAATCCACCATATCCAGCATACTGTTTTGTACGGCCTCGCTGATATTCCTTCTGGATTTTGAAACCAATACTGCCAGACAAACAACGTTTGAAACAATAACCATAATGATTACCAATAAATCAATCTTAACAGCAATGGTTCCACGCTTCTTTTGTGTCTCAGTTTTCATAAATTCAAACCTCCAAAATGTACTTTTGTCCCCATTATATCCCTGTTTTATCCAAAATTCAATTTCATAAGAAAAATATGTAACACATTAAGAGTTTTTTCATAAGATACATTGTAAATATTGAGGAGGTTTCTTATGAGTGACCTGGTAGCAACAAACTGTGGATGTGGAAGTGAGAACAACTGTTGTAGTTCTCTCATCTGGATTATCTTAATTCTTTCTCTTTGCAACAACGGCACCAGCTCCCTTTCCGGTGATGGATGCGGTTGCGGAGGAAATAACGATTGCATCTGGTTGATTTTGTTATTGCTCTTCTGTGGCGGTAGCAACGGATGCGGAAGCATTTTCTAAATTTCATACGAAAAAAGGGGCGCCTTACCTGGCGCCCTTTGTATTTTCACTTCTTTTTCTCTGTGCTTCTCTCTGTAGTCTCAATTCTTCTTCTTTTTTTCTTCTTTCTACACATTCCAAATCAATTTCATAGCATTCGTTATCTCTGATAATTCTTTTTTTCATAATACCCTTTTTTACTATCATATGGATATTCTAACTTTTGGTTTTTATCATAGAATAAATAAAAAAGCCTATGGAAAACGAAATATCAACTCTTTATGAGGATCGGGCAAATTGTAAGGAAATCAACATTTTAAAAACAATTCTGCCATATGTAAACTCCACATCACAGAAAAATATCTCCATGCTCATTTCCTATATGCAGTTGCAAAGGACTATGGAATTTTTTGAGAACCCGGAAAACACTATGCAAATTTCTGCTATGGAACGAAAAGACAACACAGTGGATTTGCTAAATGCTATCAAATCCCAGTGCAATGAACAGGAACAACATCAGATTGACCATTTCTTAAATGCAATGCAAATGCTTTCAACCTATGACATTTTATTTAATGGAGGACAAAATTAGATGGATTTATCTTTTATGAACAACCCTTTATTCCAAACCATTTCTCCGGAAAAGCAGGCATTTTTGAAAAATTTTGCCATGCAAACTCCACAAAGCCCTGAAAATGCCAACTCTCTGGCGTCCCAGCTTTCAACAGCCGCCATGGATGCAAAGCAACAGGGACTTTCCTTTTCTGATGCAGAAACCACAATGCTGATTAATATTCTCAAGCAAAACATGTCTCCGGAAGAGCAACAAAAGGCTGACCGGATTATCGCCCTGGCAAAAACCTTTCGACCTCATTAAAAAAAGCTCCAAAAGCCAGTTTTTATCTGACTTTTGGAGCCTATTTTTATTTTGCAACGATATTGATAATCTTTCCGGGAACATAAATTTCTTTCACAATGTTTCCTGACAACTTATCACCTAATGCTTCTTTTCCTGCAGCAAGAGCATCCTCTTTTGCAATATCCTTTGCCACTGAAATGACAGCCTTGGTCTTACCGTTAATCTGAACAGCAATCTCGACTTCATCATCTTCCATTGCTTTCTCATCATATTCCGGCCACTGTGCAGTAAACACAGACTCCTCATGTCCTAATTCATGATAAAGTTCCTCACTGATGTGTGGTGCAAACGGTGCAAGAAGAACGACAAATGTCTCAAGGGTCTTTTTATCAACTCCGCCCTTCTTTGCCATATCGCAAAGTTTGTTGTTATGCTCCATAAATGCAGAGATAACAGTATTAAGGCTAAAACTCTCCAAACGAGTGGTAATGTCATATGCCAGACGGTTTCTCTCCTTGATTAATTCCTTAGTCTCAGAAACACCATCATCCTTATGATCCATAACCAAATTCCAGAATCTGGTAAGGAAACGATAAATTCCATCCATTCCTCTGTCATCCCAGATAGAATCCAACTCCGGTGGTCCAATAAAGAGTTCATACAATCTCAGAGAATCGCATCCGTAGTCTCTGACTATGTCATCCGGTGAAACAATATTTCCAAGGGATTTACTCATCTTTGTGGCTGCTCCGGTTTCCTTGTCACGTCCACATACCATTCCCTGATTAAACAGTTTCTTAAATGGCTCCTGGAAATCAATGACACCAATATCGTATAAGAATTTGGTATAGAATCTGGAATAGAGCAAATGCAATACCGCATGTTCCACACCACCAATATACATATCTACCGGCAAGTACTTATCTGCCTTTTCCTTTGATACCAGTTCTTCGTTATTTTTATTATCCACATAACGGAGAAAATACCATGAGGAACCTGCCCACTGAGGCATGGTGTTTGTCTCTCTCTTTGCTGGCTTACCACAACATGGACATGTGGTATTCACCCAGTCGGTAATATCTGCAAGTGGCGATTCGCCGGTTCCTGTTGGCTGATATGACTCAACCTCAGGCAACAAAAGTGGCAACTGGTCCTCCGGAACCGGTACAGCGCCACAATCCGGACAATGTATAATCGGAATTGGCTCTCCCCAGTAACGCTGTCTTGAGAACACCCAGTCACGCAACTTATAATTCGTGGTCTTCTTTCCAAAGCCCATTTTTTCAATCATTGCAGGAGCTTCTTTTTTGAGTACAGAAGATTCCATACCGTTCCAGTCTCCGGAATTAATCATTGTTCCGGAAGCCTCAGTATAAGCCTCTGTCATATTTTCGATTTCCTTGCCATCCTTTGCAATAACCTGGATGATTGGAATATTAAATTTCTTTGCAAACTCAAAGTCACGGTCATCATGAGCAGGAACACACATAATAGCACCGGTACCATAATCAGCCAGAACATAGTCAGACAACCAAATAGGAACCTTGGCTCCATTGAGAGGATTGATTGCGTAACTTCCCGTAAATACACCTGTCTTCTCCTTATCCTGGAGACGGTCAACAGAGGACTTCAAAGATGTGTTATATATATACTCCTCTACCGCTTCTCTTGTCTCATCATTTGCAAGTTCTTTTGCAAGAGCATGCTCCGGTGCAAGAACCATAAAGGTTGCACCATATAAGGTATCCGGTCTTGTGGTGTATACCGTAATTTCCTGGTCAGAATTTTCAACCTTAAAGTTTACCTCAGCACCGTAACTCTTTCCAATCCAGTCTGTCTGCATTTTTTTAACCTTTTCAGGCCAATCCAGAGTATCCAAATCATCCAAAAGACGATCTGCATAGGCGGTAATCTTTAACATCCACTGCTTTAAATTTTTCTTGGTCACATCAGAGCCGCAACGCTCACACTTGCCATTGACAACCTCTTCGTTTGCCAATCCGGTCTTACAAGATGGACACCAGTTAATTGGCATTTCCTTTTCGTAAGCCAATCCCTTCTTAAACATCTGAACAAAAATCCACTGTGTCCACTTATAGAAGTTAGGATCTGTGGTATTTACCTCCATATCCCAGTCGTAGATTGCAGCAATTTCGTTAATCTGACGCTTGATATTTGCTACATTCTTTGCTGTGGAATCTGCAGGATGAACCCCCATCTTAATAGCATAATTTTCTGCCGGAAGTCCAAATGCATCCCATCCCATCGGATGAATCACATAGTATCCGTGCATCAATTTATATCGACTCCACACATCAGAAATAACATATCCTCTCCAATGGCCTACATGTAAACCATTGCCGGATGGATATGGAAACATATCTAAGCAATAATACTTTTCTTTCTTTCCGTCATTTACATTTATTGGGTTCTCTTCCCAATATTTTCTCCATTTTTTCTCGACGGCTCTGTGATTGTATGGTACTGACATACTCTCTTCCTCCTATTTCTAAACAATAGTCTGCCCTATCATTCTTTCGTATAAAAACACACTCATAAAATTTTATCACACAGGCATAATTTGTCAAGAAATTCAAGAAATAAAGGGCAATTTCTAATCTCAATCGTATTCTATACTGTTACAATCAATCATCAGAATTTTATCAATGGGATATTTACAAGTCCCCCTGCCATCACTACCTTCATAGTACTTGTAACTGGCTGTCTCAAACAAAGTAAAACACACATCACCCATAACCTCAACAGCCTCTGACCCCGGAGGCATCTCCACAGAAACCTTTGGGGACCATATGCCCTCTCGCAAAGAGGTAACACTGCTGTAAACCAAAAGATGAGAGGAACGATTTCTACCGTAGGATTGACTAATCCATACCTGGTCCGTCTCATCCAGCACGATTCCCTGCACTTTCGGTGGAACAAGAAATTTTTCTTTCAATTGGAGTAAATTATCTTTCAATTCATAGCAATACATCGTTCCCGGCGCATAGGCTCGGAATGTGACAACGTACAGTATTCCCTTATGATAAGTGATACAGGAGGGAACATTCTTTACCTTATACCTGGTAAAACATCCGGAAATATCAATAAAATTTTGATTGCTGATACTGGCAAGTCTCTTGATAAAATCGTATGATATTTTTTCCAACTCATTTGTGTTTGAGTGACATATCCATATATTTTCACCGTCAAACGTCACTCCCCCCAAGTGACTCTCAGCTTCCATTCCAAGAGAAACAATATATTCCTGACTATTTCTATCATAAAGAGTCAAAGCTCCTAATTTATTATTTTCCATGGCATAAGATGAAACAATATAATAATCCGGAGTAATACAAAGTCCCTGAGGGCACTGATATTCAGAAGAATACTTGTCCTCCAGCAAATCATTCACCCTGGTTTTCGGATTTCCCGGAGTGTCCAAGGAATACAAAAAATGATAGGATAACTCCTTTAAAGGTATCTCCTTTCCGTTATTTTGATAGGGATAATCCTGAACATTTTGATTAGAATTGATATTTAAATTCCATTTTGCATAAAGATGATAGTCTCTAAATTCCCTCAGATTCCTCACCCTGTTTTCAAAACTTTTTTCTTCATACCATCCTCCAAAACTGTATCCGCTTTTCTTCGGATTCCTCAGTTTAAAAGGCAAATCATCTTCCTTTATATTGTTTTCATTTAAAATCGAGTTGTTTCCACCATTTAACTCATAACGAATACTATGGGTTTCCGTTTTTCCTTCCTGCGCCTCCATACCGCTGACAGATAAAGCAAACGCAAAAAATATCAGTAAAAAAAACAACCCCGCTAATATTATTTTTTTCATACTACTACTCTGTCCAAAAATCCTTTTTTTATCGCTTCTTCGCCTTTACACTTTTACACTTTAAAGTGTTGACTTTGTTATCATAAATCGTTACTATTGAATAGGTTAGAAATTTCTATATTTAACTGGAAAAGAGGACATAAAAATGATTTTAGTTATGAAAAACAATATTTCCGATGCAGAATTAGGTTCTGTAGTTCAGGAAATTGAAAATGCCGGATTACACACTCATATTTCAAAGGGTGAAGAAGTTACCATCGTGGGATTGGTAGGGGATAAATCCAAAATTGATGTCACTTCCTTAGAAGCAAATCCCTCTGTGGAAAAAGTTCTTCAGGTCACAGAGAGCTATAAACTTGCCAACAAAAAATTCCATCCGGATCCAACCGGATTTGCAGTGAAAAATACCTATATCGGTCCCGGAACCATGACAGTTATGTCCGGTCCGTGTGCAGTGGAATCAGAAGAACAACTCCTCACCATCGCTAGAGCTGTCAAAGCTGAAGGTGCTACTATTTTAAGAGGCGGTGCGTACAAACCGAGAACCTCTCCTTACTCCTTCCAGGGATTGGAGGAAGACGGCCTGCGCTATATGCAGACTGCCTCAAAGGAAACCGGACTTGCCACTATCTGTGAAGTCACCTCTGCCCACGCCGTAGAATCTGCATACAAGTATGTAGATATGTTACAGGTTGGTGCCAGAAATATGCAAAACTTTGAATTATTAAAAGAAGTCGGAAAAACAAACATGCCGGTACTATTAAAACGTGGTCTCTGTGCTACCATCGATGAATGGTTAAATGCTGCAGAATACATTATGGCCGGAGGAAATGAAAAGGTGGCTCTGTGTGAAAGAGGCATCCGAACCTATGAAACCTCAACCAGAAACACTTTGGATTTAAGTGCTGTCTGTGTACTAAAAGAGCGCACCCATTTGCCTGTGATTGTTGACCCAAGCCATGCTACCGGTGTCAGAGCCTATGTGGAGCCTTTGGCAAAAGCTGCCATCGCCTGCGGTGCTGACGGATTGATGATAGAGGTACATAACGACCCGGCTCATGCACTTTCCGACGGTCCTCAGTCCCTCGACTTTGACCAGTTCCATTCTGTTATGACTGATTTAAAGCCTTACATTTCACTTGCAAATCGTACACTTGCTTAAGGAGTTATTATGGAGTTTAAAAAAATAGGATTTATCGGTCTGGGACTCATCGGAGGTTCCCTGGCCAAATCCATAAAATTGAAATACCCATCCACCAAAATGATTGCTATGGCTTCCAGAGAGTCAACATTGCAGGCCGCTTACAGGGATAATGTGATAGAAAACAATCATTTTCCCCAAATGCAGGATTTTTCTGATTGCGATGTGATTTTTTTGTGTAGCCCGGTAAAAATAAACGTGGACTATTTAGAGAAACTAAAGGATGTTTTAAACCCAAACTGTATTCTTTCTGATGTAGGAAGCGTCAAGGGTGACATTTCCTCTGCGGTAGAACGACTGGATTTGTTTTCTCAATTTGTAGGAGGACATCCTATGGCCGGCTCTGAAGCCACCGGATATGAGAATTCCAACAGCCATCTTTTGGAAAATGCCTACTATATTCTGACAGTTACCGATGCATTTCCAAAGGAAAAACTTCAATATTTCAGTGAATTTTTACAGAGTCTCGGCTGTCTGACTATGATTATGAATCCTCAGAAGCACGACTTTGCCACAGCCTGCATCAGTCATCTGCCCCATATTATAGCTGCTTCTCTGGTTAATTTTGTGAAAGATGCAGACGATCAAAATGAGACCTTAAAAACCATTGCAGCAGGCGGATTTCGTGACATTACAAGAATTGCTTCCTCTTCGCCTGTGATGTGGCAACACATCTGTTCCACCAATCGGGAGGAAATTTTAAAAGTATTTGATTTATACCAAAATAGTCTGTATGATTTTAGAGATGCAATACAAAATTTAGATGAACAATCCATAATATCTTTGTTTGCCCAGGCAAAAGATTATCGGGACAATCTTCCGGTGAAAAATACCGGTGCACTTCCTGCAGCCTTTGAAATATACTTAGACATTGCAGATGAAACCGGTGGAATCGCAACCATTGCCACTCTTTTAGCGAAAAACAATATCAGTATTAAAAATATCGGTATTGTTCATAACCGAGAATTTGAACAGGGTGTTCTTAGAATCGAGTTTTATACCAAAGACGCTATGGATGCAGCCGTGATTATTCTAAAAAAAGACTATGTTGTGCACAAATAAGAGGTAATTTATGAACATCAAACCAATAAGAGAACTTTCCGGTGAAATCACAGTTCCCGGCGACAAATCCATATCCCATCGAGGGGTTATGTTTGGTGCTATATCCCAAGGAATCACGGAGCTATCCGGCTTTTTAGACGGAGCTGATTGTCGCTCTACTATCTCCTGTTTTCAAAAAATGGGGATTGAAATTCATCAGGAGAATGACCATGTGATTATCCACGGAAAAGGATTATACGGACTTAGCGAGCCATCTGAAATCCTAGATGTAGGAAATAGCGGCACCACCACCAGATTAATCAGTGGAATCCTGTCAGGAAGTCCCATTATTTCCACGTTAAACGGAGATGCTTCCATCCAGAAACGGCCTATGGGTCGCATTATCACTCCACTTTCTATGATGGGCGCTGATATTGTCTCTCTTCGGGGAAATAATTGTGCTCCCCTTAAAATAACAGGTGGACATTTGCATTCCATTCACTATGACTCCCCTGTGGCATCCGCCCAGGTAAAATCAGCTGTATTGCTTGCCGGATTGTACTGTGATGGAATTACATCCGTTACTGAACCGGTACTCTCCCGTAATCATACCGAATTAATGTTAAAAGGCTTTGGCGCTGATGTCACTTCTCAGGACAGATGTGCCTCTGTAAAAGGCTTACCCAAACTATACGGTCAAAAGATTACTGTTCCCGGAGACATTTCTTCCGCCGCCTACTTTATTGTAGCCGGTTTGATTTGTCCGAATACTTCTCTCACCATAAAAAATGTAAACTGTAATCCTACCAGGGATGGCATTTTAAAGGTTGCAGAGGCTATGGGCGGTAAACTGAAATATGATAATCTACGAGAAGTATCCGGGGAAAAGGTCTGTGATATCACAATCTCTTCCTCTGAATTAACCGGAACCGTTGTTGGAGGAGACATCATTCCAACCTTAATTGATGAAATTCCTGTAATCGCTGTTATGGCAGCCTATGCAAAAGGTGAGACTGTCATTAAAGATGCCGGGGAATTAAAAGTGAAGGAATCCAATCGCATTGATTCTGTTGTATCAAATCTTCAGGCTATGGGAGCTGATGTCCTTGCTACAGAGGATGGCATGATTATTCATGGTGGCAAAACCCTTCACGGTGCCAAAATTACCACAAAATCTGACCACCGCATTGCTATGTCCTTTGCCATTGCCGGATTAAATGCCCTTGGCGAAACCACATTTGATGACGGAGAATGCGTTGCCATTTCTTATCCGGAGTTTTATACTACATTAGAAAAAATATGTCATTAAAAAATGGGGCAAGTTCTGATAACTTGTCCCATTTTCTTTCCTATAGTAAGATGCTATCACCTCAGCATCTCCTTTTTTATTTGTTTTTTTCCTCTTCCGGAAGTTCTTTTCTAATCTCTTTTGTGCGGATTTCTTCACAAATCTGACTGATAAATTCAGCTGTCGGCTTTGTTCCTTCATTGCCCACGAAACGACTCCGAACAGAAACGGTACCTTCTTCCTGCTCCTTCTGTCCTACTACAAGCATATATGGAACCTTTGCCAGCCAGGTCTCACGAATCTTAAATCCAATTTTTTCTGCTCTGCTGTCTACAGTACAAAGAATTCCGTTCTTTTTCAGTTCAGCTGCCACTTCGTTTGCATAATCCATATACTTGTCAGAAATCGGCAAAATTCTAACCTGTTCCGGGCAAAGCCAGGTAGGGAATTTTCCGGCATACTTTTCAATCAGCCAAGCCAGAGTTCTCTCGTAGCATCCCATAGATGTTCTGTGAATGATATATGGGCGAACCTTGTCTCCGTTCTGGTCAATGTAGTACATATCAAACTGCTCTGCCAAAAGGGCATCCCACTGAATGGTAATCATAGTGTCTTCTTTGCCATATACATTCTTGGCATTGATATCAACTTTTGGTCCGTAGAATGCAGCCTCTCCAACATCTTCTGTATAATTTACACCTAACTCATCCAAAATGCTACGGATGTGCCCCTGGGTTTCCTCCCATACTTCCGGTTCTCCAATATATTTTTCACGATTCTCCGGATCCCATTTTGAGAGATGATACGTTACATCTTCTTCCACACCCAAAGTTTCCAGACAATACTTTGCCAAAGCCAGACAGTTCTTAAACTCCTCAACCATCTGATCCGGTCTTACAATCAAATGTCCCTCTGAGATAGTAAACTGACGTACACGGGTAAGACCGTGCATCTCACCGGAATCCTCATTTCTAAACAAAGTAGATGTCTCACCGTAGCGAAGAGGCAAATCTCTGTAGGAATGCTGGGTTGCCTTATATACATAGTACTGGAATGGACATGTCATTGGACGAAGAGCAAATACTTCTTTATCTGTCTCCTCATCTCCCATAACAAACATTCCATCCTTATAGTGATCCCAGTGTCCTGAAATTTTGTACAAATCACTCTTTGCCATAAGTGGTGTCTTTGTTCTGATGTAGCCCCACTCGTTGTCTTCCAAATCCTCAATCCAGCGCTGCATTGTCTGAATGATTTTTGCCCCCTTAGGCATCAGAAGAGGCAGTCCCTGTCCGATAACATCCACTGTAGTAAACAGTTCCATCTCTCTTCCCAATTTGTTATGATCGCGAAGCTTGATATCCTCTAAGTGCTCCAAGTAAGCCTTTAATTCCTCTTTCTTTCCAAAAGCGGTTCCATAGATTCTTGTAAGCATCTGATTCTTTTCACTGCCTCTCCAGTAAGCCCCTGAAGATGACAAAAGTTTAAATGCTTTAATTCCCTTAGTACTCATCAAATGAGGTCCTGCGCACAAATCTGTAAAGCCATCCCCCTGACTGTAAAAGGAAATCTCCTCTCCTTCCGGCAAATCTTCAATCAATTCCACCTTGTAAGGCTCATCCTTTTCCTTCATGAAAGCAATGGCCTCATCCCTTGGAAGTGTATATCTCTCTATACTTGCACCTTCCTTGATGATTTTCTTCATCTCAGCTTCCAATTTGTCCAAATCTTCTCTGGAAAATGGTTCCCACTCGAAATCATAGTAAAATCCGGTGTCAATAGATGGTCCGATTGCCAGCTTTGCATTTGGATAAAGTCTCTTTACCGCCTCAGCTAAAACGTGGGATGTGGTGTGACGCAGTACTGCTAATCCCGCCTCATCCTTTGCTGTTAATATATTAAGGTCACAATCTTCCTCCACTATGGTACGAAGATCTACTACCTTTCCGTTCACTTCTCCGGCGCATGCCATTCTGGCTAAGCCTTCACTGATATCACTTGCAATATCATAAACAGACATTGGTTGCTGATATTCTTTTTTGCTTCCATCTTTTAATGTGATAATCATTTTTCTTCCTCCTTATTTCTTCAATAAAAAACGTCCCTTACAAAAAATGTAAGGGACGATTGCTCGCGGTTCCACCCAAATTGCCTGTCCAAAATGATACAGACCACTCTTTTGATGATAACGGAATCACCGGACCGGATTGGGGCCACTCCAAGTTAGTTTTCAATTGTGTACCTGCAAAGACACTTCCAGCCTAGATGTCTCTCTCTGTTACCATCCACAACCTACTCTTCTTGTCATCGTGTTATAACCTTTTATAATCTGTAGTCTATCTCATAAATCTTCAAATGTCAAAAGATTTATTTCTTTTTTCCACAGCACTGTTTATACTTTCTGCCACTTCCGCATGGACAAGGGTCATTTCTTCCCACTTTTACCGTGTTGCGGACCGTATGTAAATTCTTACCTTCGCGATACAGTGCTTTCTTTGTCTCTGCATCAAAAATATTGTCCCACTGTGGCAACTCATACAGCCAATCTGCCTTGGCATCAATCATATTCTTGTAAAGTTTTTCCTTATCAAATTCCAAGGAAACCTCTGTGTCCTCTTCCATTGTCTCAATTGGATTTGGCTTTACCAAGCTCTCGTTAATTCCATCCAAGAAACCAGTCATCGCCATTACATCTATTTTATATTTTTCAGCCAATTCCTTGACGGTACCGGTCACCTTTTCCTCCGGATTGTCAAGCAACTGCTCATAAATACTTTTTTCCAATAAAAAATAGTTGTTCCAAAACTCCTGTAATGTGGCCTGTGTCTGTGTCTGATCATAGGCAACTGTCTGCCACTGTTCTAATAATGCCATTTTAAAACCTCTCCTATCTCTGGTAATTTCGCTCCTACTAAGATAACACAGAACTGAAAAAAAAGCAAAAAGATTACATTGACAGTTCTGTGTTTTTCTTTATACAATAAATAAATCAGCATATATGGTAAAATCAATACATACTTGTGAGGTAAATTTACATGAAAAAAGCAAAACAAATCTTAGCCATCATCGGCATAGTTCTACTGGTTCTCTTATACGGATTAACAATATTTGCGGCAATCTTCGACAACACAGCCACTATGAAATATCTGGCTGCCTCTATTGCTGCTACCGTCTTAATCCCGGTAACTCTCTGGCTACTTATGCGTATGATAGAACTCAGTGAAAGAAATAAAAATAAAGATGAAAAAACAAATAAATAAAAAAGGGAAGAAATACTAAAAGAGAATAAATTTTGCATATTCCACTGCAGACACGCTTTCGCTTGGGACGAAACGTAGCGGTACTAAACTCGCATAAATGCTCATTAAGTACCGACGTTTCTTTACAGTCTGCATTAGGAATAGCGAAAATTTATTCTCTTTTTATTTTAATCTTTTGTCTTTTTATTTTTTTCGTCTTCTTGCCCAGATAACAACTCCTGCTATCATTGCAGCAATCGGCATCAAGATTCCCCACATAATTCCATAGACAATCATGGTTCTCTGGGAGATTGTCAAAGAGGAAACCGAATAATCCTTGGCAGGAATTACAACTGCAGATTTATTTGTAGTTTCGGTATCAATCATTCCCTCTACAATACCCTGGAACAACTTGGCATTTCTTCCGGAAACAATACTGTTGGCATTTTCCGTAAACATATAGGACGAACCTACTACCACCATCTTTCCGCCATTTTGGTCTGTCACCATAAGTCCAAGACTAAACGGACCTGCGGCATCGCCATCTTCCATTTCAAAGAGAGCCTGCTGTTCTGAAGATTTCGTTCTCTCTTTTGCAATATTGTCACTGGTTTTTGCAAAGCTGTCCTCAGAGGTGGATAAAAACGCTGTACTGCTCATCTCATCTGAGTCCCCTCCGGTATACTTCAATCCCACTCCATATGGAACAAACACAGAGGAATTACCTGCAACTTCTGTGGTCAAATCCGTGCTCTCCACTGTAGGCAATAAGTAAAAGGCATTCTGATAATAGTATGAGGTATTACCTTCACCAACCACACCATCCACAGTTTCAATCTTATAATCCGCCAAAAGTTTCTTGAAATTATCCAGTGTATGAATGGTTTTGTAATCCAACGAGCAGTAAACTGCTCCTCCATTTTTCATATAATCCTCAATCTTTGCCAAATCATCGGTCGATAAATCAGATTGAGGCGCATTGATAAATAAGGCTGCACAATCCTTTGGTACGGAATCCTCCTGCAGGAGATTTAAAGTAGATACATTCATAAACTTCTTTTCAAAAATTTCCGTATAAGAATCTGAAAGGCTGGCTTCATCATGTCCTGTCAACTGATAAACCGTTGTATCAGAATCTGAGGTTACATACTGAATTGCCGCAGTCACCTGACCTTCACAATCATAACCGGATGCCACATAAGAATAAGTGGATGAATCCATAGTGTATTCATAAATCTGACTATCTGCCAGACTGTTTTCCTGGCTTCCGTAATCTATAACTTTGGCCTTCTTTTCTCCCACAACCACTAAACTGTTTGTATTTAATTCTGTGTCTGTATACTTGGTTCCAAAATCAGGATTTGTAGTAGGATTAATGTATTTTACTTTAATGTGCTTAGAAGCCCCTTCATACTTTGACAGGGTCTTATCCACGTTCTCATCCTTTGACTTTTTGTCTACATATACATAAATGGTGATATCTTCTTTCAAAGATTTCAGATATTTTTTGGTATCATTCGTAATGGAATAAATCTTCTTGGACGTCACATCAAACTCGGTATACTTCTTAGGAATTTTGCTGACTCCAAAATTTCCTGCAATCACCACTGCCACACATAAAACAATAGTTCCCACACTAAACACAGAGGTGGAAATCATTTTTTTACTTACCGACCATCTTCTCTTTTGCATCACTTCATAGGCAAAAAACAACGCCAAAAAGATAACAGAAAGGTAATATAAGATGTCACCTAAGGGCAATGTTCCACTCATAAAATTCTGAAGAGGTCCATACAAATCGTAGCAGGACAAAATTTTTGCTACCACAGTCTCAGACCAGCTTCCGATACTTGTCAGAGACGACATCATATATCCCACAAAAATAAACACAAAAGAGATGACCGCTGACACCACCTGACTCTCTGTCAAGGATGATGCAAAAGTTCCTATGGCAATACAGCTAAGTCCGTATAACCAGAACCCCAAAATTGACACATAGGTCTCAAGAAGGGGCACATCTCCAAAAAATCGTAGAACGATAGGTGAGATACAAATAATCAAAATACAGATACTATACGCGGCAGCCAAGGCAAGATATTTACCTAAAATCACCTTCCATAATGACACCGGGGAAGTGAGCAAAAGCTGGTCAGTCTTTCCCCTTTTTTCCTCTGCTAAAATACGCATGGTAAGTATCGGCACCGTAATCATAAAAATAAATGAAATGGCGGATAAGGAATAGGACACGTAGGGATGTCCGTAGGAGAGATTATATACAAAGAAATATAATCCATATAATGCCAGCGTCACCCCTAAAAACAGCCAACCAATTACATTCTGGAATAGAGATTTAAATTCACGTTTAAATATAGCAAGCATTATTCTTCTTCCTCCTCACTGGTTAATTTCACAAACAAATTCTCTAAAGATTCTTCCTCTTCCTGAATATGCTCCATTGAGTCGTGGTAAACCAGTTTTCCCTTTGAAATAATATATACATAATCGCACACGGCGCTAATCTCAGACAAAATGTGGGAACTTAAAATGACAGTGTGCTCCTTTCCCAATTCCTTAATCAGCTCTCTGATTTCAATCATCTGTACCGGATCTAATCCCACCGTTGGTTCATCCAAGATAATAATCGGTGGATAACCTATAATTGCCTGGGCCAATCCCACTCGCTGCTTATATCCCTTTGACAAGTTGCGTATCAGGCGGTCTTCCACGTCGTCGATTTTGGTCTTTTCCATCACCTCATCAACCATACCGGTTCTGTCTGCCTTTTTAATACCCTTTAATTCAGCGCAAAACATCAGGTATTCATACACGGTCATCTCACCATACAAAGGCGGAATTTCCGGTAAATATCCGATGTTTTTCTTTGCCGCATTCGCTTCTTTAAAAATATCATGACCACACACCGAAACACTTCCGCTTGATGCAGAAATATAACCGGTGACAATATTCATAGTAGTGGATTTTCCCGCTCCATTCTTTCCCAGCAAGCCATAAATTTTGCCTGGTTCAATGGTCATGGTCAAATCATCCACAGCCCTGATATCCCCATATTGTTTTACGAGGTTTTTGATTTCTATCATTTCTGTCCTCCCGTTTCATACAGAATTTTCCAAAACTTAGTCTACGAAAAAACTATGCCTCTTCTATGTATAAATTGTGTCTGTTTTGTGAAAAACTTACACACAAGAAAAGAAGGTCCACAGGACCTTCTTCTTTAGTGTTAACATTTGCTGATTAACGATAAATAATATCTTCACGACCCGGTCCGTTAGAAACCATTGTAATTGGGAATCCAATCTCTTTTTCCACAAATTCAATGTAATTTCTACAATTCTCAGGAAGATCTTCGTATTTCTTGATTCCGCGGATATCACACTTCCATCCCGGAAGTTTCTTGAATACCGGTTTTGCCTTTTCCAACTTGCTGGTAACAGGGAAATCTGTAGTAACTTCACCATCGATTTCATAACCAACGCAAACAGGAATTTCATCCAGATACCCCAAAACATCCAAAACAGTAAATGCAACATCTGTGGTTCCCTGAAGACGGCATCCATACTTGCTGGCAACACAGTCGAACCATCCCATTCTACGAGGGCGACCGGTTGTGGCTCCAAATTCACCACCATCACCACCGCGACGACGTAACTCATCTGCTTCGTCTCCGAATATCTCACTTACAAAGGCACCTGCACCTACAGCAGAAGAATATGCTTTTACAACGGTGATAACCTGTTCAATGGCTCTCGCCGGAATACCTGCACCAATCGCACCATAAGATGCCAATGTGGAAGATGAAGTAACCATAGGATAAATTCCATGGTCAGGATCTTTAAGTGTTCCAAGCTGTCCTTCCAAGAGAATGGTCTTGTTATCCTTCATTGCCTGCCACAAATAAGCAGATACATCACAAACATATGGTGCAACCATATCTCTGTATGTATGTAAAGTCTCTAAAAGCTCGTCCGGATCAAGCAGTGGTTTATGATACAAATGCTCCAATAAGACATTTTTTGTCTCACAGGTACGAACTACCTTTTCCTTCAACAACTCATCATCAAAAAGCTCGCTGACCTGATATCCGATTTTTGCATATTTGTCTGAATAAAATGGAGCGATTCCTGATTTGGTCGAACCAAAAGATGCCTTTCCCAAACGCTCTTCCTCATACTGGTCAAACAAAATATGATATGGCATTACAATCTGAGCTCTATCAGACACCAAAATCTTTGGTGTAGGAACTCCCTTGTCTGTAATGGACTTAATTTCATCAAATAAAATAGGAATATTTAACGCAACTCCATTACCGATGATACTGGTAGTGTGATCATAAAACACTCCTGATGGAAGTGAATGTAACGCAAACTTACCATAATTATTTACAATGGTATGTCCGGCATTTGCTCCTCCCTGAAAACGAACAATAATGTCCGCGTTCTTTGCCAGCATATCCGTAATCTTTCCTTTTCCTTCGTCACCCCAGTTGGCGCCTACGACAGCTTTAACCATGATGCATTCCTCCTAATATTTATAATTCAATCTTTTTGGTACAGGTAATAGCCAATGCTCCCGGACCAATATGACCTGAAACAACCAACGACAATGGGTCAATCATAATATCATGATTTGGCCAACGCTGTTGTGCCTCTTCTTTAAACTTTTCAATTTCTTCCTGATTCTGGGTATGAGCCATAGCAATAATGGTATGTTCTCCCTCCGGATCGTTCCATCCTTCCGTCATATCCTTTGCAATGGCATCCAACATAATCTGTTTACCCTGTTTAATGGTTCTCGCCTTAGCAAAACTGTCAAGCTTTTCACCGCGAATCTGCAAAACAGGCTTAATTTTTAACAGAGAACCGATAGCGGCTACAGCCGGTGTAATTCTGCCACCCTTTTTCAGGTACTCCAGAGTATCCACCATAATGTAAATCGTGGACTCAAATCTGGTGCGCTCCAAAATTTCTCTGATTTCAGCCGCAGACTTTCCGGCATCTGCCATCTTCTTGGCTTCATAGACAGAAATTTTCATAGTGACGGAAATACGCTGGTTATTTACCACCTGAACCTTGCCATCATAATCATCTGCCAGCATCAATGCTGCATTATAAGAGCCACTCAATCCGCTGGACAATGGTATATAAACCACCTCGTCATACTCTTTTAAAAGCTCTTCCCAGCGGTCAATTACATCTCCCATCACCGGCATAGATGTCTTTATATCCGCCCCTTCTGCTTGTCTTTTAAAGAAAGTTTCTGTGGTCAAATCCACTCCTTCATAAAAGACTTCATCGTCAATATAAACTGGCGTAGGAAGCACGTAAAGTCCATTTGCCTTCGCTTCTTCCTGGGTAATTCCACTGTTACTATCCGTTAAAATCGCAACTTTTCTCATAAAATCCTCACTTCGTTACTAATGTAATTACAACATGTTCACACACGCTATTGATTCTACCATACTTCGATTTGCGTGGCAACTAAATACCCGGTATTTCAAATTATGTTTTTTCATTCAGACAAAAAGATAACGATGCCTAAAAGACATCGTTATCAAACTGTTTATTTTTTATTACATCATTCCCATTCCCGGGTTTGCTGGCATTTCCGGAGCCGGCTCCTTGATATCAGCAACCACAGACTCCGTTGTAAGCAAGGTAGATGCCACAGAACAAGCATTCTGTAATGCACTTCTTGTAACCTTAACAGGATCAAGGATTCCTGCCTCAACCATATTTACATAGGTTTCATTATAAGCATCAAATCCTACACCCGGTTCAGATTCACGAACATGATTGATAATAACCGGTCCCTCTAATCCTGCATTTGCTGAGATAAAGAACAATGGTGCTTCCAATGCCTTTAAGATAACATTTGCACCTGTCTTTTCGTCTCCCTCAAGGGTATCTGCCAACTTGGCAACCTCTTTGGATGCGTGGATATATGCAGAACCGCCACCTGCAATGATTCCTTCTTCAACCGCTGCACGTGTAGCATTTAAAGCATCCTCCATACGAAGTTTGCTCTCTTTCATTTCTGTCTCAGTTGCTGCACCTACACGGATAACTGCTACGCCACCTGCAAGTTTTGCAAGACGCTCCTGTAATTTTTCTTTATCAAATTCAGATGTGGTCTCTTCAATCTGTCCACGGATCTGGGCAACTCTTGCTTCGATGGCACTCTTATCGCCTTCACCATCAACAATGACCGTGGTTTCCTTCTGTACCTTAACAGATTTAGCACGACCAAGCTGCTCCAATGTTGTATCTTTTAACTCAAGACCAACCTCTTCGGAAATCACCTGACCACCTGTCAAAATTGCGATATCCTGAAGCATCTCTTTTCTCCGGTCACCATATCCGGGAGCCTTAACAGCAACAACATTAAAGGTACCTCTCAACTTATTCAGAATTAATGTAGTAAGAGCTTCACCTTCCACATCCTCTGCAATAATGAGAAGTCTTGCACCTGACTGTACAATCTGCTCAAGAACAGGCAAGATTTCCTGAATATTGCTGATCTTTTTATCTGTAATCAGGATATATGGATCATCCAACACGGCTTCCATCTTATCCATATCTGTTGCCATATAAGCTGAGATATAACCTCTGTCAAACTGCATACCTTCAACTAAATCCAACTCTGTCTGCATAGTTTTTGATTCCTCAATGGTGATAACACCATCGTTAGAAACCTTCTCCATAGCATCTGCAACCATATTTCCTACAGTTTCATCCCCTGCAGAAATAGCTGCTACCTTTGCAATCTGTTCTTTTCCACTGACTTTTTCAGACATAGAAAGAATTGCCTCTACAGCCTTATCTGTAGCCTTCTTCATTCCCTTACGAAGTACGATTGGATTTGCTCCGGCTGCTAAGTTCTTCATTCCTTCTTTAATCATAGCCTGTGCCAAAACAGTAGCTGTAGTAGTTCCGTCACCTGCCACATCGTTTGTCTTTGTAGCAACCTCTTTTACCAACTGAGCTCCCATGTTTTCAAAGGCATCTTCTAATTCAACCTCTTTTGCAATGGTCACACCATCATTTGTAATCAGTGGAGTTCCATAGGATTTATCCAAAACAACGTTTCTACCCTTAGGTCCGATGGTCACTCTCACTGTATCTGCTAATTTATCTACACCTGCTTCTAATGCAGCTCTTGCCTCTGCACCGTATTTAATTTCCTTTGCCATAATCTATACCCTTCTTTCTATTTATTCAACCACTGCCAAAATGTCGTTCTGGCGAACAATAATATAATCTTCACCCTCTAACTTCACTTCTGTTCCAGCATACTTGGAATAGATAACCTTCTGGCCTTCCTTCACCTGCATCACAACTTCCTTGCCGTCTACCATTCCGCCTGGTCCCACAGCAATAACCTCAGCTTCCATAGGTTTTTCCTGTGCCGCACTGGCAAGAATAATACCAGACTTTGTGGTTTCTTCTGCTTCACACTGCTTTAACACAACTCTGTCTGTCAATGGTACTAATTTCATCGTATATTCCTCCTTACTTATAATTCCTTTTTCAGTCTTGTTAGCACTCTTTCTATCCGAGTGCTAACCCTAGGTCATATAATAGAATTCCCGGTATCATCTTGCAAATTTGATGATTCGCAAAATCCTTAGGAATTCTAATTATAACTCGTCAAATCTCTTATATGCTCTTTTTTTCTCATTCTTTTAGTTTAATTTTATGTCTTTTAAGAAATCGCTCTGTCTTGGACCACAAATCTCCTGCATTTCCCGCCAATGTCTCCCCGCCGGAAAATACAAAGCGGATCAAAACTTCCTTAACCGCCTGTTGTCTGTCTGCCGGCAGGTTAGATAGGGACTTTGTGATTTCATTGATGACTTCCAGTTTATTATTTTTTAAATCATCGATGGTCTGGGCTCCGGTGGACTGTAACGTATCAAAAAGAATATTCACAAATTCCTCTCTTTTTTCCGGCTCCAGTCCATATATCCATCTCTTTAATGTCTGGTCCAACATAATACTGGAATTGCTCAATCCCGTCGCGTAAACCATATGATTTCCCATCACTTCCCAGCTCATCAAATCATGTTGCATTGCCCCGGTCTGGGAGCTCACCACCACACGATGGTTCAACTCGTTTTTCAATAACATTCCCACAATAGAATACTCCGGAATCGTGCTTATCACCTTGGGAAGAATTCTTTTATATCCCTCTGACTCCGTTACGTTGTCTGAAAATCCCGGTCCGTCATTGGAATAGACCTCTATGATCTTATTTTGTACGGTTGGATGACAAAAAGATGCAGCATATACAGCAAAGTTTCCCCCTTTTGAGTGACCGCCTATCCGCAGTTTTTTTCTTGACCTTTTGAAACAGCGGTCCAAATATGCTGCGGCCTGCATCTGACCATGGGTTTGATATAAGAAAGACATATTAAAATCCTCTTTCCATCCCACAATAGTGCTGTCTGTTCCTCGAAAGGCCACAAAATTTGTGCCATCCTCCAAGGCAAAGGTCACAACGGAAAACTGGGATTGGGTCTCTTTATCCACTTCGTTCACATATCCCAACAGTTGCATTTTGCCAAATCGCCGGGATTCTGCCAGATAGGGAAGCAAAAACGGAGCCACTTTTGTAGTGGATTTTTTTGCCATAATTTCCTCTTCCGAATGGATAGCAAAAAAACGATCACAGACCTCTCGCGCCGAAATTTTTTTCTTTTCCTCCGGTCCCGGCACGATATCTCCAAAATCTGTATAAGACAATTCCGACAGGATTAAATTGTCCACTTCATTAAATCCGTCCACGGAGAAAGGAATATCCCCACGCCACTCCAGATATTCAATAATATTTGCCATAACCCCTCCTTCTTTGCCTTCTCTTACGAATTTGTCACATCATCCTGTACTGTTTCTTCTGCCTCAGAATCTGCTTCCTTCGTCTCCTCTGCACCATTCTCTTTTACCTCTTCTTTTTTCTCAGGGGACCACTGGGCAGACTCCTCCAAATTTCTTTCCATATCTCTGTTGGCATCCTTGTGAAAACGTTTCGTGCGAATACCCACAAAGCAAAGACACAAAAGTGCAAAGCATCCAACAGCAATCTGTATCACATACAGCACATCCACATACCTTGAAATTATATGCTTTACATCCAGCAATATGACAACTGCCGCAGCCTCTGAAACCAGAGAAAATACTAAACTTACAACCCATAATTTTCCCCTTAGGTTTTTCAGTTGTACCGTGTTTTGAAGCATCACCACACCCTCAACCAAAATCACAAAACCAATGTAAACAGACAGTGATGCTGCAATATCTTTGGCACGAATCAAATCAACTGCCCCTAAGATAACCACCAGCGTTCCTACAGAAAATCCATAATTAGTGGTCTGCTGAAACTCTTTCCTCAGGAAGTATCTGCTTATCAGCCAGATTCCCCAGACCAAAAGGCAGCCTCCTGCTCCATAGCAGAAATAAATGGTTTTCACCTGATCTGTAAAGAGCATAACCCCTCCCAGAGCAATCAAAAGCAATGATGCAAATACAATCGCAATGTTTCCCGCCACGTTAGGCACATTATCCCCGGTTTTCTTCCAATTTTTCATCTGTGTCTTCCTCCATTTTTATATATGATATAAAACAACAACTAAATTCGTAAGTCCGTGGGCCAGCATAACCACCCATAATTTTTTTGTCCGCAAAAAGATATATCCCAGTACCAGCCCCATGCAAAATGCATATATAAATTGAACCATATTAAAATGCATCATCCCGAACAAAAAAGCAGATACCAACGCCGCTATCACATTGTTGTACCATAGTCCCAACTGTCCGCAGATAACACCCCGATACAGTAATTCCTCTAGTATGGGGATACAGATGCAGGTGGAAAAAATACGGGCAAATAATCCACCGGAATAAAGAGTCTGGTTTGCCTTTTCAAATCCTGCGGATTCCCCCACCAAAGACAGCTGTGTAATACAAACATTCAACCCGATGCCAATTGCCACAATAAGTGCTACCAACGCCAGTTCTTTGAAAATGGTCTCTCTTTGAAATCTCTTTTCACACTTTATAGTAGGAAGTTTTTTATACATTCCATAAATCAGCGGAATAGTAATCGCCGCAGATATTCCCAGCCAAAACAGTGGGCTTCCAATCTTTGAAAAAATCACACAAAACAACTTGTACGCCAAATTATAAACAATAAAATATACTGCCAGAGGATAGCCTATCTGCCACACCCTGTTAACTCTAAACGATGGTTTCATCTCTTACTCCTGAAGTGTCTTTTTCACCTGCAATTTTCTCTCCATATCGAGAATTGTCATATGATAAACCGGATGAATCATCCCCGGTGCAATAGAAACCAGTGGTTTTAACACAAACTCCCTGTTTTTCATATCGATGTGAGGTATAATCAGATTTTTGGTATTTACGCACCAATCATCATATAAAAGAATGTCTAAATCCAAAGTCCGTGGCCCCCAATGAATCTGTCGAACTCTGTTTGCATCATTTTCCAATTTATGCAGCAAATCCAATAACTGCTCCGGTGATAATATGGTTTCAAACACCGCTGCTCCATTCAGGAAATCATCCTGCTGGGTGTATCCATATGGTTTTGTGGTAATGTACTCCGATACCTCCATATTACGAATGGCCGGATTTGCTATCAGTTTTTCCATGGCATTGGTGAGGTATTCTTCCTTAGGTTCGATATTACTGCCAAATGAAATGGCAACCTTTCTCCACTTTTTGGAAATCCGCACTCCTACAGATTGAAACTCCATAGGAATCGGTGCATTGGGCTTATGTATGGCCAATGTGATTTTAGAGATACCACTAAAAGCATACATAAGTTTTGTCGCCAGTTCATCTGCCACCTTTTCCAACAAATCATAAGTATGATTGGAAAAATATTCTTTAATAAACATACATACATTTCCATAGTCTACGGTTTCAGCCAGATTATCAGAGGCAACAGCCTGAGAAAATTCCGTCTCAATCTCGCAGTCAATCAAAAACATCTGTCCGTTTGTTTTTTCGTTTTCATATACACCGTGATGTCCAAACACCTGTAATTCTTTTATAAATATTTCTTCCATTATTTCACCCATTTACTTCTTGTTCGTTCCAACATATTGATAAATCTGACATTTTCTTTTACATCATGCACCCGGACAAAAGCAGCGCCGGCAAACACTGCCTCTGCTGTAGTTGCCAAAGTTCCCTCCAAGCGCTCATCCACAGGAACATCCAGCACATAATTGATAACAGACTTCCTTGACGTCCCCAACAACACCGGATACTCTTCCTTTGTATATTTGTCAAGATTTCCTATCAAGAGCAAATTCTGTTCCTGGGATTTTGCAAATCCGATTCCAGGATCATAAATAATTGCCTCTTTGGAAATACCATAGCTTAATGCCCGATTGATATCTTCTGCCATCTGATTCATAAAATCAGAAAGCCCCCAGCTTTCATTCTTTTCCTTTCGATTGTGCATCAGACAATAAGCCACCTTTGTCTCCGCAACCACCTTACCCAAGACATCATCATACTGTAAGCCCCAGATGTCATTTAAGAGGTCGGCTCCGGATTCAATCCCTGCTTTTGCCACGCCTCCTTTATAAGTATCAAGAGAAACTGGTATATCAAATTCCCGTTTAATAGCCTCAATCACCGGACAGACTCTCTCTATCTCTTCTTCATCAGAGATTAATGTATACCCCAGTCTGGTGGACTCGCCACCTACATCAATAATCGCCGCTCCTTGAGTTATCATGTCCCTTGTGTGATACAATGCCTTGTCCATAGAGTTGTAATTTCCTCCATCCGAAAAGGAATCCGGGGTTACGTTTAAAATCCCCATAACGTAGGTGTTGTGCTTTGTATCAAATTCTTTATTTCCTATTTTCATTGGTGCCTCCATAATATTCTCTGTCTATTTTTTCGGAGGATGGCCATTTGCACTTCCTCGCAGCCTGACATTTATAGCATTTTCTTGAAAAATGATCTCCGTAGGAAAGAATCTCCCCCAGTTCTGTTAATTTTTTTGCATCGCCATAGCGTTTTTTTATCTCATACCTTCGACTATGATGGGCAATGGCATCACAAACAGTACAAATATAGTCTTCCTCACATCCTAAGTATAACAAAATCTCCCTTGCAAAAGCCACCGATGCTTTTTCATGGGAGATTCCACTTTCATATTGCTCAACTCGTCCCATATCGTGTAACAAAGCACATGTATCTATCAAATCCTGTGAAAATACTAATTTGTTTTCTCGGGCAACCACACCGGCAATGCGTCCCACCTCACGAAAATGCGCTAAATCATGTCTGCAATATATTCGGTCTGCTTCATAGCTACATAATTTTTGTAATTTACTCTGATATAACTGACTGTTTAACAATCGTTCTGCTATTAATTTCATATTATTTTACAAGTCGGAAAAATTTGTCCTGCAGTTGGACATCTTCTTCAAACAGGCCTCTGGTAACATAGGTCAATGTTTTGCTTCCCGGTTTTTTCACACCCCGCATAGTCATACAGGTATGTTCTGCCTCAATCATAACCATAACCCCCAGGGGATGAAGTTCATCATTGATGGCATCGGCAATCTGGGCAGTCAACTGCTCCTGAATCTGAGGTCGTCTGGCATAAACCTCTACAGTGCGGGCAATTTTGCTAAGACCTACCACCTCACCACTGGGAATATATGCCACATGTGCTTTGCCAAAAAACGGCATCAAATGGTGCTCACAGGTACTGTAAAACACAATATCCTTTTCCAAAACCATCTCATTGTTATCTGCTGAGAAACGTTTCGCTAAGTGCTCCTTGGCATCCGTTTGTAATCCGCTAAATATCTCTTCATACATTCTGGCAACCCGCTCCGGTGTCTCCAAAAGCCCTTCTCTCTCGGGATTCTCTCCCACACCTTCCAAAATCAAGCGGACACCCTGCTGTATTTTTTCACGATCAAACATTTTCGTGCTCCTTTTTCCACTGCAACACACTCTCTTTTAAATCTCCAAGATAAGAAAGAGATCCAAAAGCAAGAATCATATCATTATCTCTTTTTACCGCGTTGTCTACGGCGTCATAAAAAGACCTGCTCTCATACACCGGATAGCCCAAAGAACGAATTTCGTCTACCAACTCCCTTTCCGGCATAGCTCTTGCATTATCCGGGGTCACAGCTATCACATCCGTGGCAAAGGGAAGAACCAATGAGAGCATCTCTTTATGTTCTTTATCTGCAAGTACACCTATTATAAAGGTTATTGTTTTGTTTGTAAAATCATTTTCAAGGGTTTCCTTTAATCTCTTGGCAGCAGGAACATTATGGGCTCCATCAATGTATATGGTTGGAACCAAAGATATTTTTTCCATTCGTCCCGGCCATTTGGTTTTCTTAATACCCTCACGTACTGCCTCTTTAGAAATATGATAGCCTGCATGTTTTAAATACAAAAGCGTCTCCAAAGCAAGTACACAGTTATCTATTTGGTATCTTCCCTCCATCCCTATCTCAATATGAGAAAACTCTTTATAGGAGATGACAAAGGGATGCTCTCCCTCCAAAAGCACGGCTTCCTTCCGAGCAAAGTGAATCGTTGCCCCCTTCTCCTTTGCCTCACTCGCCAATGCTCCTGCAACAGAAGATTCCTGCCATATACTAATGGCTGTACCATCTGTTTTTATAATTCCGGCCTTAACTTTGGCAATGTTCGCCAAGGAATCGCCCAAAAACTGCATATGGTCTCTTCCTATAGAGGCAAATACACTGCACAGGCTACCGGAAATCACATTTGTGGCATCCGTAGCTCCTCCCATACCCACTTCCATAATAACCGGATCACAGCCTTTGTCCAGGAAATACAGAAAAGCTACCACGGTTTCGATTTCAAAAATGGTAGGGAAAAGTTCTTCGTCCCCAGCCACATTTTCGCAAACTTCCTGAATCTCTGTTACATAGACATAATATTCCTCCATAGAAATATATTCACCATTTACAGAAAAACGTTCCTGAAAGGAGAATACTGCGGGAGATGTATACATCCCCACCCGATATCCGGCCTTAGACAATACCTTTTGCAAATAGGCACAGGTGGAACCTTTACCATTGGTTCCCGCCACATGAATAATCTTTAACTTGTCCTGGGGATTTCCCAATCGCTCCAATAACCCTTGAATGGTGGTAAGTCCCAAAACACTTCCAAAGCCTTCCGCTTTTTTTAAAAATGCCTTCGCTTTTTCCCACTGACTCATTATTTCTTTACACCTTTTGTCCCCCGGGTTCCAATATGCAACCGATTTAAGGCAATGTTCTTCCCTTTAATTTTTATGGTTTCATTTTCTCCGGAACTGATTGCATAAATATGACTTAACATTTCATCATCTGCAAGTTTCATACCCTTTACACCGATAGCACTCTTCTTCTTCTCCGGAAGTGACTCCATATCAATACGCAAAAGGTAATCTTTTTCGCTCTGCATTACCAGGGTTTCATCCCCCTGCATTACGCGTACCAGTAAAACCTCATCCCCATCTGCTAATTTTGTAGCTGCGGTGGTACGCTTTGCCACATCAAATTCTCCACCATCTACAATCTTTAACATACTCTGCTTTGTGCCAAAAATCACTTTCTGTCCCTTCAGATTGGAAATTGCATCCATCATCAGATTTTCTTCTTTGGTGGCATCAAAATTGCTTACATTATCAATAGGCTGTCCTTTATCCCTAAATTTTCCGAAAGGTAAATCTAAAACCTTAATCAGATGCATCTGTCCTGTGTTTGTAAACAGGGCAAGTTTGTCCAGATTCTTGCAAAAGATAATCTGCTTACTCTCTGCATCTGCCGCCTCTTTATTTCTCTCATAGGTAGGCATATCCACAACTCGTCCGTAGGAAAAACGGTCAATAAGAACCGCCACATCGATTTCCTCGATTGGCTTTTCTTCCACCACTGCCTCAGCTACATTATCAATCACCGTACGTCTCTCCCTGGCATATGACTTTTTGAACTCCTTCAGTTCCTTCATAATCACCTTTGCCATAGTTCCGCGATTTTCCAGGATTTCAGAGTACTCCTGAATATTTCTCATGGTTTTCTCATAGTCATCCATCAATGCTTTGATTTCCAAACCAATCAATTTATACAGACGCATCTCCAAGATAGCAGTGGCCTGTCTCTCGGTAAACTTCAATCTGGCAGCATCCTTCTTTGACTGTTCAGACTTAAACTTGATTCCCTCTGTAATTCCTTCTACCAGACATGCCTTGGCCATTTTCATGTCCTTGCTTCCCCGGAGAATCTCGATAATCAAATCGATGACATCACAAGCCTTAATCAAACCTTCCTGAATTTCTTTCTTCTGGCGCTCCTTTGCCAGAAGAGTTGTATATTTTCTTGTTGCCAGCTCATACTGGAAATTCACATGATGACGAATCATAGGAACGATTCCCATCGTTTCCGGTCTTCCGTTGCAAACTGCCAGCATATTCACGCCAAAGGTATCTTCCAATCGGGTTTTTTTATACAAAAGATTGCAGAGATTTTGTGCATCTGCACCCTTTCGCAACTCTATTACAATACGAATGCCCTCTTTTGAGGATTGGTTTGAAATATCCACAATATCGTTGGTTTTCTTTGATTCCACTAACCCATACACATCGTTTAAAAATTTACCGATATTAGCACCAATCATAGGGTAAGGGATCTCTGTGATAACAATTCTTTCCTTTCCCCCTTTGGCCTTCTCGATTTCAACTTTCCCCCGGACTTTAATCTTTCCTACACCGGTGGAATAAATTGCGTGTAAATCGTCCTTGTTAATCACAATTCCCCCTGTAGGGAAATCCGGTCCCGGAATGTATTCCATCATCTGTTTTGTGTTAATGTCCGGATTTTTCATATATGCAATCACACCGTCAATCACTTCACCAAAATTATGAGGGGGAATGCTGGTAGCCATACCTACTGCGATTCCATCGGCTCCGTTAATCAAAAGATTCGGCACCTTAACCGGCAAAACCTCAGGTTCTTTTTCCGTCTCATCAAAGTTTGGCACAAAATCCACCACATCCTTGTCCAAATCAGACAGATAGCACTCCTGGGTCACCTTCTGAAGTCGGGCCTCAGTATAACGCATCGCCGCAGCCCCATCTCCCTCAATGGAGCCAAAGTTACCATGACCCTCTATCAGAGGCAAACCCTTCTTGAAATCCTGGGACATTACCACAAGCGCCTCGTAAATGGAACTATCACCGTGAGGGTGATACTTACCCATAGTATCACCTACAATTCTGGCGGATTTACGGAAAGGTTTATCGTAACGAATCCCCAATTCATGCATATCATATAAGGTTCGACGCTGGACCGGTTTTAATCCATCCCTGACATCCGGAAGTGCTCTGGCCACAATAACACTCATAGCATAATCAATATAGGATTTTTCCATAATTTCAGAGTATTCCATCCGAATCAGTTTTTCTTTTTCTGCCATTTATTTCAATCTCCTTGTGAACTTACTCATCACTATATATCTAACTCTGCATCTAAGGCATGTTCATATATAAATGCTCTTCTAGGCGGAACCTCATTTCCCATAAGCATCTCTGTCACGTCTGAGGCCATTCTTCCGTCTTCAATCTCAACCTTTTTCAGCATTCGTCTCTCAGGGTCCAATGTGGTCTCCCACAACTGTTCCGCATCCATTTCCCCTAATCCTTTATAACGTTGCAGGGTAAAATTGCCGGTGTGGGTTTTGCGGTACTTGTCCAAAGCGGCATCATCATAGAGATACTCCTCTTCTCCTCTGGATGGAATCGCCTTGTACAAAGGCGGCATAGCAATATAAACATGTCCCTGGTAAATCAGCTCCGGCATAAAACGGTAAAAAAGGGTTAAAAGCAAGGTAGAGATATGGGCTCCGTCCACATCCGCATCTGCCATAATAATAATCTTGTCATAGCGCAGTTTTGTAATGTCAAAATCATTACCATATCCTTCTGAAAAACCGCAGCCAAAGGCATTAATCATAGTCTTAATCTCTGCATTGGCAAGGACTTTATCGATACTGGCCTTCTCAACATTTAAGATTTTTCCCCGAATCGGCATAATGGCCTGATACATACGATTTCTGGCCATCTTGGCAGAACCGCCGGCAGAGTCTCCCTCCACAATAAAGATTTCACACTGGCTGGCATCTCTGCTCTCACAATTGGCAAGTTTTCCGTTGCTGTCAAAGGAAAATTTCTGTTTCGTCAAAAGATTTGTCTTTGCTCTCTCTTCTGTCTTACGAATCTTTGCTGCTTTTTCTGCACAGGAAATCACTGCCTTTAATGTCTCCACATTTCGGTCGAAAAACAACTGGATTTCATCATTGGTCACCTTTGCTGTCGCCTTTGATGCATCCTGGTTATCCAGTTTTGTCTTTGTCTGTCCCTCAAAACGCGGTGCCGGGTGTTTGATAGAAACCACTGCTGTCATTCCGTTTCTCACATCTGTACCATTAAAGTTGGCATCCTTGTCCTTTAAAATTCCAAGCTCTCTGGCATAGTTGTTAATGACAGTGGTAAACACCGTCTTAAATCCTGTGATATGGGTACCACCCTCAGCATTGTATATGTTGTTACAGAATCCCAAAATATTCTCATGGAATTCGTTGCAATACTGAAATGCCACCTCAACCTGGATGCCATCCGCTTCTCCGGAAAAATAAACCACATCATGAAGCGCTTCGGAATTCTTGTTAATATCCTTTACAAATCCAATAATCCCGTCCGGCTCATGATATTCAATATGCTCCACTTCTGCCCCGCGTCTGTCCTCATAAATAATGGTCAGCTTAGGATTTAAGTAGGCGGTCTCATGCATCCTGCTCTTTATCTCGTCTTCCTTGAATCTTGTTTTTTCAAAGATTTCCGGATCCGGCAAAAAATTAATTTTTGTCCCGGTTTTCTTGGTCTTACCAATGGTGGGAAGCAATCCATTTTCCAGTTTAATCACCGGATTTCCTCTCTCGTAACGGTCGTGATGAACATAGCCGTCTCTGGAAATTTCCACATCCATATAAGTGGATAAGGCATTCACCACCGAAGAACCCACTCCGTGCAATCCTCCACTGGTTTTGTACACACTGTCATCAAATTTTCCTCCGGCGTGTAATGTGGTAAATACAACTCTGGCTGCCGAGATGCCTTTTGCGTGCAATCCCACAGGGATACCTCGTCCATTGTCTTCTACCGTACAGGAACCGTCTGCTTCCAACGTGACATAAATCGTATCACATTCTCCCGCCAAATGTTCGTCCACTGAGTTGTCTACAATCTCATATACCAGATGGTTCAACCCCTTTCTGGAAACACTTCCGATGTACATTCCGGGTCTTTTACGAACGGCTTCCAGCCCCTCTAAGATTGATATGCTGCTCTCGTCATATACGTTGTTTTTTGCCATAAAAAATAAACCTCTCAATTAACCGAAAAGAATGCGCCTAACTTACGTCCGGCGCAAACTTTTGCTTTTTCTAATTATAATTTTGAATAACCAAATCCATTTACCATCGCCTCAATCGGAATGCCCTTCTTACAATACGGACATTCATGAGGAGTATAAGTAGCATATCCCGGTAAATCATTGGCTGTAAACAGTGGAAATACTTTTGTATCCCCCACCTTATCCATAGTTCCGAAAATAGGAGACACACCCACAATATTTCCGCCATAATACTCAATACATTCCAGACTTCTGCGAACAGTATCTCCGGTGGTCATAGTTGCCAAAAGTAGTAACACATCTTTCCCCTCGATGGCAGGTCTGGTGTTTTCACGAAACAGAAGCTGATTGATGCTGTTTACCTCCGGTGAAACAATGTATACTGTCTCATGTTTGTTGTTAGTAGCAAAATGACTCTTCTCCAACTCCTCTGCCAAAAATCCGCCAATTACTTCTGTTCCGTCCATACATACAATGGTATCTACAGAGGAAACCTCGTGAAGCATTTTGTTTTTGATCGCTCTTGCCACCTCTCTGGCATCCTTGGCTCTGGTCTTTAAACTGGTCATATCAATATAAAAATTAATATGTGATGAACTGGTAGCAAAGTGTCCCGGCACAGCATTTAACACGATAGCGTTATCATTTGCTGCGTAAAACTTTACCATTCTGTCTCTGATACTTTGTAATTTCTCTCCCATAAAAATACCTCCTACATTTTACCTGTGGAACCAAATCCTCCTTCGCCCCTGTCTGTGTCGTCCAATTCCTCCACCTGGGAAAATTCAACACTTAAAAATGGACTCACCACCATCTGGGCGATTTTCTGTCCCGGGGCAATGGTTCTTTTCTCCTCAGAATCATTGTGTAATGCAACCTTTATTTCTCCCCGATAATCTGCATCTACCACTCCGGTACAATTTGCCGGACGAAGACCTTCTTTTGCTGACAATCCGCTTCTGGCATAAATACCGCCGAAATACCCCTCCGGAATTGCAACAGCCACTCCTGTTCCCACCATAAAAGTGGTGTGAGGTTTAATGATTACCTCATCTTTAATGTCTGCAAAAAGATCATAACCCGCAGCCATAGAACTGCCTCTCTCCGGGATTTTCGCAGTATCGGTCAATTTTTTTATCTGTAATATCATTTTACTCTCCTATTCACAGTGTAGAATCACTTCACCGGCTTTTTTTGATGCCTTAACATCAATCACCCTTTGATTGGCACTTCCTCTCCAATAGAGTTGTGTATTCTTTTGTTCAACAACAAATTCACCATCCACCAAAACATCCACGTAATCCAACACCTTCAAATCTGATATAGCTTCATAGGTGAATCCGGTGTACATCCAGATGGTTTTCTGTGGAAATCTCCGGTGAACTTCCTCAGCCAGTTTCTCCACATCCGGACGATTGCCAAAATAAAGTGGATCTCCTCCGCTGAAAGTAATTCCGGAAATGTAATCCTTATCCAGAGCTTCAAACAGCTCATCCTTTGCTCCCTGGTCAAATTCCAAGCCACCATTCGGGTCCCATGTGATGGGATTTTGACATTCCTTACAACAGTGATCACATCCGGCAACCCACAAAACCACCCGAAGGCCATCTCCGTTTAACATATCATCCTTTGTTATATTATGATAACGCATTTACTCCACCTAATCTACATACTCTTTCTTTCAGATATTTCTGCCATTTTGGCATCATTCAATCGAGTATCTCCCTTCACTCTTGAATAAGACAGATACCCATTCATTCTCTCAATTTTCGTAAGGTTTTTGCTTCCGCAAACCGGACAGACATCCATTTCCAGTTCTTCATGTCCGCAATCATCACAGTATGCTAAAGAAAGGTTTACCCCTTCGTAAAATCCCATATCCATAGCTCTGCGCACCAGAGTCTTGACTGCCTCCTTATTGTAGCTGATTGGATACTTTACATACTGAATCTTACCACCATTTGAAAGTTCCCAGAAACGATACTCTAAATCCTGTTTCTGAATTGGTGTGATATCCTCTGTCACGTGACAGTGAAAACTATTACTTACATACTCTCTGTCAGAAACATTTTCAATAATTCCATATTTTTTACGGAACTGTTTTACCTGAAGACCACAGAGGTTTTCTGCCGGCGTACCGTAAATGGCATAAAGATTTCCATCCTCTTTTTTAAACTCTTCAATTTTTTGATTGATA
Organism: Lachnospiraceae bacterium; assembly: GCA_022768745.1. GTDB lineage: Bacteria > Bacillota > Clostridia > Lachnospirales > Lachnospiraceae > Pararoseburia. The sequence goes on along the minus strand of JALELK010000115.1, from coordinate 44,799 downwards.
TGTTCCAACACCTCAACCGCAAACTGTCCGTCTTCCACCAGAGATTTTCCGTTGTACAACTCCTGTAACTCATTAAAAGCTGTAATTCCAAAGGATGCGGTGGCTGACTTCAAGATAGGTTTGATTTTATCATTGTAATTTAAATGTCCACCATAAAATCCACCTTCGCAATATGCCAATGGGTTTGTGGATGCTCTCATCTCTCCCAAATATGCGTAGGTACGAATGTGTAATCTACGAATTAACTCAAGATAGTAATCCAGCACCTCGTAGAAATCCTTGCTCTCCTGTCTGGCCTTTGCCAGAATCATTGGCAAGTGCAAACTAACCGCACCAATGTTAAATCGTCCGACAAATACCGGTGTATCCTTGTCATCTGCCGGATACATTCCGCCTCTTTCATACCATGGAGATAAGAAGGCACGACATCCCATAGGACTGATAATCTGACCATATTGCTTATACATACTTGCGATGTAACCTTTACCGGTAAGGCTCAGCCAATCCGGATACATGGTTTTTCTGGAACACTCAATTCCTGCCTCAAATACATCTTCAAGCTCTTTTCCCGGGCCATGAAGATTTTCATCATACAAAAATACAATCTTCGGGAATAATACCGGTTTCTTATGACCTTTCTTGCCCTGACCTTTCATTCGGACTTCCAACATGGTAATGGTTGCCATTTTGGCAAAGCGAGAAGTTCCTGTACCGGCAGTTACGGTAATAAACGGATAATCTCCTCGGCTACTGGCCACTGTATTAAACTTGTATTCCCAACCCTGGAATCCCTGTTCAAAATCACGCTTTACGTCCTTATACGCAATGTCCTCTGCCTTTTCCTTGGACAAGCCATAGGAAACATATTTTTCCACGTAGGCTGCGTAGGATTTTTCTGCATAGGACTCCAAAATCAAATCTGCACTAGGCACAGTGAATCCGCCGTACTGCTGAGATGCCGCAGAAAGCACAATATCTCCGATAACATCAAAAGCTACATCCAACGTCTTTGGCTCGTTATACCAGATATTTCCCATCTCAAAACCACCCTGCAAAACTTCCTGTACATTAAACAGACAGCAGTTCATAGTATCTCGTCTTGCAGACATATCATGAATATAAATATAACCATCCCGGATGGCCTGGATTTCCTCTGTCGTCAAGAAGAATTTCTTGTACAATTCTCTGTTAAACTCATTAAAAATCAAGCTTCTCTTGGTGGAAACAAGGGCACTGTCTGTATTTGCATTTTCCTTATCACCGATATACATAATGGACTGGCTCTTTGTGTAGACATCATCCAGCATTTGTACAAAATCCTGCTTATAATTTCTGTAATCTCTGTAACTCTTGGCAACTACAGGATTCACCCTCTCCAATGCTCCCTCTACGATGTTGTGCATCTGAGCAATCTGAATTCTGTCTATTCCAAGGGCTGCTACTTTTTCTTCTACAAACTGACAGATAAATTTTTCTTCTTCCTCTGTAAAATTAATCAGCACCCTACATGCAGATTTGTTCACAGCATCCACTACTTTTTGTACATTAAAATCCTCTAATGTTCCGTCTTTTTTTACTACTTTAACCAATCCAATCGTCCCTTTCTTTTCGTCTATATATTGATAACCCAATCAAGTGTGCACCATATATTGTGTACTGTTACTTATTCTATCACCACAATATGTGGTAGTCAATGCGTTTTTTTACACTTCATAATCCATACAGGAACGAATCGCAGTATATGGTCTGACCTTTTCGTCTGCCACTGCAACATGCTTCGGGTGTGTTCCATAATTCTTTAAAGCTTCCGCACTTTCAAAGGTGGTATCTAACATAACATCTGCATTTGAACTTGGCAGAAATTCTGTGCGGACAAATACGTCAACCAATCCCGGTATCTGTCCCTTTAATCCCTCAAGACCTTCCTTGATGCCTTTTCTAATTTGTGCCTTCTGTTCCTCTGAGTACTCCTCTTTTAACTTCCATAAAATAATATGCTTAACCATTTCATACCTCCTAAAAATACAAGAAAGCAGCGGGCAAAATAAATGTTCAATTTTGCTCCCTGCCTTTCTAATCGTGTTAAACGTAGTAAAAAAACATATAAAGCTGTTCCTAATCTCTTTTTGATTTAAAGGAAAGCTTGTTTTCGTTGCCGGCCAATAATCTTTTGATGTTACTCTTATGTAGATAGATTGCCAATACTGCCATCACACATGTAATAATCTGTGCTTCCAACAAATCACCCGGTCCGTAAGACAAATATCCCATATTTCCAACTACAATCACCTGTACTGCCAATGCCACTGCGGCCAAAATAGAGCCCAGTGAGACAAATCTCGTCAGTCCCACTGCAATAGCAAATACCAACACACAAACCGGCAGAAACTGAGGATATAGCGCAATCATCATACCAAAACTACAGGCAATCCCCTTGCCGCCCTTAAACTTCATAAACACGGGAAAATCATGTCCCAGGATAGCTCCCAAAGCACCATAGAGCATCAACAGTCGGATGTGCTCCGGCTGACTTTCTTGGAATACGGCCCATACTACAGCAATTCCGGCAATACACTTAAGACAATCCAAAAGCAACGTAATTGCTCCCACCCGGATTCCCAAAATGCGCATCGTATTTGTGGTGCCGATATTACCGCTTCCCTGTTTCCGAATGTCCACATCCTTTGCCTTTCCTATAAAAAAGCCGGATAAAAACATACCAAAAACATAACCTATCAGAATAGATACCAATCTTGCAACAATCATATTAGTCATCTTTTCTCTCCCGAATAATAAATTTCAGAGAAGTTCCCTCGAATCCAAATGCATCACGAATTCGATTTTCCAGATATCTGGTATAGGAAAAATGCATCAGTTCCTTGTCATTAACAAAAATAACAAAAGTCGGGGGCTTTACTGCCACCTGGGTCACATAATAAATCTTCAGTCGCTTACCCTTGTCTGATGGTGGCTGTTGCATAGCAACCGCTTCTGTTACGATTTCATTTAACACACCGGTAGCCACACGCATAGAGTTATTTTCAATCACCGCGTCAATGGTATCATAAATCTTATTTAATCTCTGACCTGTCAAAACAGAGATGAACATAATTTCCGCATAGGGCATAAAAGAAAGGGTCTGTCTGATTTTCTCCTTATGCTTATAAATGGTCTTGTCATCTTTTTCAATGGCATCCCATTTATTCACAGCAATAATAATTCCTTTCCCTCTCTCATGGGCAATTCCGGCAATTTTGGCGTCCTGTTCCGTAACCCCTTCTGTGGCATCAATCATCACAATAACCACATCTGCCTTTTCTACGGCTGCCACAGCTCGGATAATACTAAACCGCTCCAGTTCTTCCTTAATCTTGCTCTTTCTGCGAAGTCCTGCAGTATCAATAAAGATATATTCCTTATTATGATACTTTACCTTTGTATCTATGGCATCTCTGGTTGTCCCTGCAATGTCAGATACAATCACACGGTTTTCTCCCACCAGACGGTTAATCATAGAGGATTTTCCTACATTGGGTTTTCCCACAATGGCAATCTTTGGAATTTCATCCTCCTCTGTCTCTTCGGTTTTCTGTGGAAAATGAGAAGTCACCTGATCCAACATATCTCCCAATCCAAGCATGGATGCAGAAGAAATAGGAATCGGCTCACCAATACCCAGATTGTAAAACTCATAGACATCTGCCATATATTTATCAAAGTTATCTACCTTATTAACCACCAGAACCACCGGCTTGTGCGAACGACGTAACATATCCGCCACCTTCGCGTCGGAATCCACCAATCCCTGCTTCACATCTGTCATAAAAATAATAACATCTGCCGTATCAATGGCAATCTGAGCCTGTTCTCTCATCTGGCTGATAATAATATCCTTAGACTCCGGCTCAATTCCTCCGGTATCAATCATAGTGAACTCATAATTTAACCAGGTAATATCTGCATATATTCTGTCTCTTGTAACTCCGGGAGTGTCTTTTACAATGGAAATTCTCTCTCCCGCCAAAGCATTAAACAATGTGGATTTCCCTACATTAGGTCGTCCCACAATCGCTACAACCGGTTTACTCATACTAACCTCCTGCCTGCTGTCTCATCTATCACTGCGTCAATAACTGTTTTACAAATTCTTGTCCGCTTGATTTTACAATATCTATCTTTACTTGTAAAGCGGATTCTGCCTGTGGAATAGTTATGTCATCCAGGAAATCTCTCTCCTGTTGACGCACCATATTTTGTGGAATAAAAAGGCATTCTCCCAAATCTTTGTCCTTTAACTGGGCAATTAAATCCTGACCGGTAATCAAGCCTGATACCGTGATTCGTTCTCCAAAGAAATCGTTTCGGATGGGATATACTCCTATCTCTATTTTGGGGAATTTTCCCATAAATTCCTTGCATAGCGTTTCAATAAAAGGTGCTGCCAATCTCCCTGTTGCCACGGATACCTTCTTTGCCTTCATGAAAGGATGTCTGTGTTCCTTTTTCAGGGCATCTTGAAATTCATCCATCAAAAGACGTATCATTCCCACTCCGTTTTCCAACTGCATATAGCCGTCATAACGTTCCTCTGTAGGAAGTTCCTGCCCTGCCACCAGATACCACTCATCCGAAGCCTGAACAAAATGGGTTCCATATTTTTCAAAACTGATATCCTGCCACTTGTGAATGGTCTCAAGGACCTGTTTGGCATCCTCTTTTTCAAAAGGTTCTAATGGATACAAACCTTTCCTGAATTTTGTCAAGCCCACAGGTACTACAGAAAGGCTCTGCATGTAAGGATAAAAATCCAAAAGTTCCCGGATGCTTCTGTCCAGCTCCTCACCGTCGTTTTCCCCTTTACACAGTACAATCTGGGAATTCATCTCAATCCCGGCATCCGCCAGACGTCTGATTTTTTCCAATATATCTCCGGCAAACCGATTGTGAAGCATTTTGCATCGTAGCTCTGGATTAGTGGCATGTACGGAAATATTAATCGGTGCCAGATGATAATGAATGATTCTGTTAATGTCATCCTCCTTCATATTTGTAAGGGTTACATAATTCCCCTGCAGAAAGGATAATCTGGTATCATCATCCTTAAAATACAAGGTATCCCGCATTCCCGGTGGCATCTGATCAATAAAGCAAAACATACATTTGTTGTGACAGGACTTATAATCATCCATCAATCCGTTTTCAAAGGTAACTCCTAAATCCTGACCTTCTTCTTTTTCAATATGAATATTCACTAATCGGTGATCCGGTTTTTCCACCACCACATCTAAACTTGGTTCATCCGAATAATAGTAGTAATCAAAAATATCCTTAAGTTCCACTCCATTTAAGGATTTAATCACATCCATAGGCTCGATACCGGCCTTTTGGGCCACACTATTTTCTTGAACTGAAGCTATTTGATGAGCAATGCTCATAATCTATTCCTCCTCCTCAGAGCGTATCATAAGAAAGGCTCCGAGATTTCCTCTTTTTCCGGCCGACGCCCTGTGGGAAAACAACTTTTTAGGATTACAGCATGTGCAGATGTTGGTTGTAGCGATATTGCCTTCCGGTACACCCGCCTGTATTAACACAAGTTGATTTGCTCTCCACAAGTTCAGCTGATATTTTTTATTTTCTTTCTTTTCTAAGATTTCATCCTGAAATTCTCTAAATTCCTCTGCAAACTGCTCCGCCACATCTTCACTGACCTCGTAACAGTCCTGACAGATGGAAGGACCGATTCCGCAGAGAACGTTTTCCGGTTTTGTGCCAAATGCGTACTGCATTTTCTTCAGGGTCTGCTCTCCCATGCGATTCACCGTTCCCCTCCAACCAGAGTGGGATAAACCAATTGCATGATTTTTAGTATCAATAAAGTACAAAGGAACACAATCCGCATAAAAGGTGGCCAGCAAAAGATTTGGCTGGTTGGTAATCAATCCATCCACATCAGAATAATCTCTTGGACAGACAATTCCCTTCCCGGCATCTGCATCTGTCACCACTCTCACATTGGTTGTATGAGTTTGATCCGAGGTGACAATCCTGTCCAGTCCGGTTCCCATAGCCTGAGCAACCCTCCTGTAATTTTCTGTTACATCTTCTGAATTATCGCCTCTGGTATAACTTAAATTCAGACTTTGGAACATTCCTTTGCTGACGCCGCCATCTCTAGTGGTAAAGCAATGATTCACCCAGGGAATCCTCTCAAAAGCCGCAAATTTAAGAACCGGTAATTCTTTTGATTCCCCCAGGTTGTATCTATGTTCCCTTAAAATTTCTTCACTGTTTTTCTTTACTATCATCTAGGAATATAGGAAAAAGCGTTTTGATACAGGCGAATCTGCCCATCTGTTATCGCCACCACATCGTAACGAATTTGTTCACTCATATTCTTACCATAACGGAGTAAGTAAAACTCAGATACTCTGCAAATCCGCTTCTGTTTCTTGAAATCCACTGCATCCTCCGGTGCTCCGGCATTGCTACCTGTCCTATACTTCACCTCTATAAAACAAAGATACTCTCCATCTCTTGCAACAATATCTGCTTCACCCATTTTACATCTGAAATTGGTCTCTAATATCTGATATCCCTGTTTTTTAAGATATTCTACAGCAATTTTTTCATAGTGGGTTCCCACGGTTCTGTTATCCGCTTTCGTCCTTGCTACCTCCCATCCAATTTTGATTTTATTTTTTCCATTCCGTCCACAAACACCAAGATTTCCGCCACAACCTCATACAACTCCGGCGGAATACTCTCACCGATATCTAATTTTGACAGGGTATCTGCCAACTTATTATCTTTATAAAACGGAACGTCATTTTCTTTTGCAGCCTCAATAATTTTGTCAGCCATATGCCCCTTGCCCGTGGCAAGAATCTTAGGTGCCACATCCCCCGGTTCATATGACAGAGCAACTGCCGTTTTATCTTTTATTTTGTCCTCCTGCCCCGAAAACCTTTGAGGCGTCCATTTCTTTTCCGCCATGTCATCACCTATGCTCTTACATCAAAAGAGTATCTGTGGACTTCACCTCCGGTTTTTTCATCCGCCTTTAAAAAGTCCTCAACAAAATTTACCTTTTTTGATGCATTCTCCAACTTCATATCACAAGAATAGCCCTTTGCCTCCAGTTTTTCTGTGAGCAAATGCATATTCTCCGATAAAATATCAAAGGTGTCTTTTGAATCCAGATACCAGTTTGTGGTGACGTTTTTATTTTGCATTTTCACCGAGATATCCATACCGCCAAGATATTCCATATCAAAGTGCAAGAAAGCGCTATAGGAGCCGTCCTCTGCTCCCTTGTCTCCACGATTGTTGCGATACACGTAAAGTTCGCTGTTTGCATTTTCTCCATGGAATCGTATCGGCATCTGCACATAAGTATATGTCTGATTAATCTGGTTCATAAATTCAATGTTTTGAGACAGATTTTTTGCTGCCTGAGACACAGTCTCACTACTTTTAGGGAATTTCGAAGCAATATCCTGTAAACTCTGTAACTGCATTTCCATCTTGCGATATAAGTCCCGAACAGTATGCTCCTGCTTTAATTCCTCCGGCGCTATGGTCCACTCCCGGGCAATCATCTGATTCAACATCTGCTTATAACTCTTATGTCCCAGAACCCCCATCAATTTATCTCTGGAAATTCCCGCTGCATTTTCCGATAGAAAATTCGCCAGTTTAACCAGAGTATCCTTGATTGCCATGTCTGGTAAAAGTTTCATTGCTTCCTTTTTGGCTTCTCCCCCGGGCAAATCCTGCACAATTTCCATAATATTTTTCTCAAAATCAGAAATTTCTGTTTTTGAGAGGGTTCCCCCCAGCGTCCCATCCGGATATTCTGCCATATCTTTTGCTTGGGACATCTCCTGCTTTATCTCCTGCAACTCTGGTCGGCTTCCCTGATTGGCGCCATCTTGTAAAATCATATCTTCTGCACCATCGGTCATATTTACTTCCGGAACCATCACCTGCACCGATGGGACTTCAATCTCTTCACCTGAGAAAAAAGATACCAACTGCCTGTTATACTCCACACTTTCCTGAATCTTTATCTCGGGACTTGTGATTGCAGCCGGCAATTCTTCCGTCAACTGTTGAACCTGCTTTAATACTTCTCCCGCATCAGCCTTGTAATTCTCATACTGGGTTACATTGCTCTGGGTAAGTGGTATGTCCAGTTTTTTCATTTCAACAATAGAAGCCGGGTCAGCCCCGGGAAATTGCAATACCTGCCTAGACATATCCTGGAGATTTTTTGCACCGATGGACATCTGCTCTTTCATCATGGCATTGACCATATTGAGGTTTCTCTCATTTAACGGCAGAGTTGCCGCATCAAGAGCCCTCATCAATGTGGGATTACCTGAAGCAGCGCCTGTGGACACCGGTTTGATTTGAACCTGAGTTCCGTCATTGGATTTGACTTGAAAGAAAACAGATTGTCCCTTGGTAAGATTAATTCCGGCATCTAACCTGGCAGTAATATTTTGTCCACTACTCAACCCCAGAATAATCTGGTTACCCTTTATACTGTTGATAGTCCCCTCAAAAATATTTCCCACCTTTAACTGCTTGGCAGTTTCCACCAACTGTTCTATTCCTTTGGTTCCAGTGGAAATCTCACTGCCGGAAGCTAAATTATTTTGATACTGCACAAGTAAATCTGAAACCTGCATACATACACCTACACAAAATTTTTAATAAATGTACTGCGGTGAATAGGACTTGGTCCCATACTCTTTAACGCCTCAATGTGTTCCTTGGTGCCATATCCCTTATTTTGCGCAAATCCATATCCCGGCATTATCTCATCATATTCCTGCATTAGTCTGTCTCTGGTAACCTTTGCAATAATACTTGCCGCACCTATAGAAATACTCTTTGCGTCTCCCTTAATAATGGGAATCTGTTTTATATTGACCTCAGGTATTGTCACCGCATCATTTAATAATATATCGGGTGCAACCTCCAATTGGCTTATAGCATCTCTCATAGCAATATAGGTCGCCTGCAAAATGTTTACTTCATCAATCACCGCCGACGAAACCAAACCAACTCCAACAGCCACCGCTTTTTCCATAATCTCATCATACAAAGCTTCTCGACGCGCCTCTGATAGTTTCTTTGAATCATTAATATACAAGATTTCACAGTCTTTCGGCAAGATCACCGCTGCAGCACACACCGGTCCTGCCAAAGGTCCTCGTCCCACCTCATCGATTCCGCAAATCATAGGATACCTGTCCTCATATTGATGTTCATAATATCTGAGTTTTTCCAATCTTTCCCGCTCCACTCGAAGTTTTTCCATCTTCTTTTGCGCCTGTCCTACGATTTTTGAAACTCCCGGCCTACCATCTCTGATGTACTCTTCAATAAAAGAAGGCAGCATAACCTCGTCTGCCGCCTCATATTCTTCCTTGATGTTTTTTATCTTCTTCTCCTGATCCATAGACACCTCCGCTTACTGGTGTTTTACTACTCCAAATTTGTTGAAGGGATAAATACGAACCCATGCCCTTCCCACAATTTCCTTACGTTTTATGGGACCAACCACATCAAATCGGCTGTCCGTACTATCGTTTCGATTATCTCCCATTACAAAATACTCATCTTTTCCAAGGGTAATAGGTGTGGACGCAAGGCCTGCATATTTAATCGTCTCCAATCCATAGTTCTCCGATAAAAGCACGCCGTTAATATAAATCTCACCACTATTATTAATCCAGACGGTCTCTCCTGGCATTCCGATGATTCGTTTGATAAAAAAAGTGTCCTTCTCATATTTATAAGGGAAAATAATAATATCAAATCTCTCCGGATTCCGGAAACGATAGGAAATCTTGTCCACAATCAAATTATCACCATTGCTAAGGGTTGGCTCCATAGATGAACCTTCCACCTTCGTTCTTTGTCCAACATATGTAATGATAAGAAAACAAACTGCAAAAACAGCTACCACATACAAAATCATTCCCACAATTTCTTTTACGACATTTTTTTCTTCCTTTTTATCCTTCTTTACTGTATCTGCTTTTTCCAGTTCTTCCATTATGCCATCTCCTTTAAATCATCCGGACTCTCCAAAGATATCTCCCCTAAAACGCCATTGCGGAAATCATCAATAAGCAACAGCGCCGCCTTATTATAGTCAAGTACATTTCCTTTGGAACGACAATTTCTGTTTTCCGCAATCTGTTCCAAAATCACAGGCAACTCCGCTGTCTCATCTATCTGATACCGCTGGTTCAAGCACCCCGGATAACGGTTCAATATAATCTTACACAATTCCATAGCCAGTTCTTCGGACTGTAAAAGTTCGTCCTTAATCGCTCCGATACAGGCAAGGTGTAATCCCACCTGCTGGTCTTCAAACTTCGGCCATAAAATTCCTGGCGTATCCAACAGTTCCACATTTTTGTTCAAACGAATCCATTGTTTACCCTTGGTAACACCGGGTTTGTTTCCCGTTTTTGCACATGCCTTTCCCGCATAGGAATTAATAAATGTGGATTTTCCTACATTGGGTATTCCCACAACCATAGCCCTTACCGGTCTGTTTTTGATGCCCCTGGCGCGGTCTCTCTCTATCTTTTTGGCGCAAGCATCCAAAATCACCTGAGTAACTTCTTTCATTCCCTTCCGATTTCGAGAATCTAAGGCAACAACAAAAAAGCCCTTGTCTGTGAAATACTTTTTCCAAGCTGTTGTAACTGCCGGGTCTGCCAAATCATATTTGTTCAATAAAATTAATCTGGATTTATTTTTTCCCAATTCGTCAATATCAGGATTTCGGCTACTCAAAGGAATGCGGGCGTCAACCAGCTCAATCACCAAATCAATTAACTTTATGTCCTCCTGCATTTGACGTTTTGCCTTGGTCATATGACCAGGATACCATTGAAATTCCATATACACTCCTAATCTACAAATCCGAATCCATGAAGACTTGGCACAAACCATACCTTACCATAGATGTCACTTTTTTTTATATTTCCCACTGTTTCATAACGGCTGTCTTCACTGTTGTTTATATTATCTCCCAGGACAAAATACTCATCCTTTCCCAATGTAATTTCATTAGCAGCACGTCCAGCCTCTTGTATTCTTTCATCATTTAAGGACCTTACTTCAACCATTTTGTCATTGATGTAAAGTCTTCCATTTTCAATTTTTATTTTATCTCCAGGAACACCAACCACACGCTTGATATTGTATCCGGCATTGGCGTTTCCCCCAGGCAAAAATGCAATCACATCACCCTTTTGCGGACTCTTGATATGATATATCACCCGATTTACCCAGGTGGTTGCGTTCTCATGTATGGATTCTTCCATCGCTTCACTGGAACAGACAACTCTCATACCAAATCCCTTTGTGATGAAAAAGGCGAGAAGTACAACGGCAAACAGTTCAACCGCCCATATACCATAATATCTCACCCGTTCTCCCCGTACCCGATATCTCTTTCTTCGAAAGTTTAACCCACTACGGAAATTAATTTTTCTTTTAATTTTATTAAATATTGTTCTAAATTGTCTTTTATTCATCCCTGGATATCTCACCTGTAATTCTATATAGTCAATTCACATCCATATTATAATATACACGAAAAAGCGTGAAAGAACAACTAAAAAAAGGAACAGCCCAAAGGCCGTCCCTTCCTTCGCTTGAAACTATTTAACTAACTCTTTTACCTTAGCCTTCTTACCTACGCGGTCTCTCAAGTAATTCAACTTAGCACGTCTAACCTTACCACGACGTACAACTTCAATCTTCTCAACAAAAGGACTGTGAAGTGGCCAAGTCTTTTCAACACCTACGCCATTAGAAAACTTTCTAACAGTAAATGTCTCACGGTTGCTTCCGCCCTGCTTCTTCAATACGGTACCTTCGAAAATCTGAATTCTTTCGCGGTTACCTTCCTTGATTTTATTGTGAACTCTAATGGTATCACCCACGTTGAATTCAGCAATGTCTGACTTTAACTGTTCAGCTTCAATGTTCTTAATAATTTCATTTGCGTTCATTTTGTGACCTCCTAATAATTATCTTGACGTTCTTAATACATAAGCGTACCAGAGGACCATCTCTTTTCACAACTTCTAGATATTATCATATCCACCAGTAAAAATCAAGCGTTTTATTGGTGTTTTTCAAGGAATTCTCTGTCCTTTTGTGTCAGAGATGCCTTTTCTAACAAATCCGGTCTTCTGTCTCTGGTGCGAAGCAAGGATTGCTCATGTCTCCACGCATCTACCTTTCCGTGATCACCGGATAAAATAATGGCCGGAACCTTCTTTCCCTTCCACTCTTCCGGTCTGGAATATTGGGGATATTCCAACAATCCATCCTCAAAAGATTCGGTTTCTCCGGAAACTTTATTTGACAATACCCCGGGTACCATTCTGGATATTGCGTCCACCATAACCATTGCAGGCAGTTCCCCGCCGGTTAATACGTAATCACCTATAGAGACATAATCTGTAACGATTTCTTCTAACACCCGTTCATCCACGCCTTCATAATGTCCACAGAGCAGAATCAAATTTTCTTCTCCTGCAAAATCCTTTGCATCACTCTGACTGAAGGTTCTTCCCTGAGGTGTCAGATATACTGTCCTTACGTGATGCCCTACCCTTTCTACCACAGAAAGCCATGCGTCATATATGGGTTGTGCCTGCATCACCATACCGGCTCCGCCACCATAAGGATAATCATCCACCTTTTTATGTTTGTCAGCAGTATAATCTCTGATATTAATGGCTTCTATGGATAAAATCCCCTTTTCTGTCGCTCTCCCAATAATGCTGGTAGACAGTCCCTGCATCACCATTTCCGGAAACAAGGTTAAAATATAAAACTTCATAGTACTTCGTCACTCCAAATTGTCTATTTCACCAAGGATGATATGGTTTTAAATGCCGGATGCTTGGAACCTCCCAACAATTCATAAAGGATCGCCTCTGCAGTGGTTATAATGGTTCCTTCCTTTTCTCCGCGAATCAGTGAGTAGGCTTTATCTTCCTGACTTCTGCTGGAGATACAATCTGCCACCATAATTGTCTGATATCCGGCAGCCTGAAAGTCAATAATTGACTGTAAAACACAAATATGAGCTTCCATACCACAGACAATGATATTTTCTGTATTCTTTGGTATCGCCTGTCTCACCTCTTCGTTGTCCATAACACTAAAGGTGTTTTTATCAATGACCGGTGCCTCTGCCAGTTCCGAAGTAAGTGCTTCAATAGTATTTCCTAATCCCTTGGCATATTGGGTTGTAACAATCATTGGGATTCCAAGAGCCTTTAAACCGCCCAATAATATTTTACTCTTTTTTACCAAAGCCTCCTGTTCCGACATAGCAGGAACTAATTTTTCCTGATAATCAATCACTACTGCAATGGTATTTTCTGCTGAAATCTTCATCTCTACCTCTCAATCTAACAATCCGTCCATCACATGAACTTTCATAATGTTGTTTTTCAAATCTACATTTAATATACATTCTTTTATCGCCGGAAACAGTATTTCTCTACCATGATCATCCTCTACCACATAGACATCATTTGCACCGGTAGTAATAACATCTGTAATTTTCCCCAGCTGTCGTTCTTCCTCGTCAACAACCGTCACATCTATCAAATCTGCAATAAAATACTCATCTTTATCACACTTAACCCGATTATCCTTTGTGACAAAAAGTCCACACCCCTTATATTTCTCCACCTGGTTAATGTCATCATATCCTTTGAACTTTAAGATAACCAGGTTCTTCTGGGCTCTGGCCGATACAACATCTAACTTTATCTGCTCTTTCCCCGTATCCAAAATCAAGTCCTTCATATTTTTAAATCGGGAAATATCATCTGTCATAGGGAACACTTTTACCTCCCCCTTAATTCCATGAGTTTGGGTAATTGCCCCCACCTGATACAAGTCTTTCATTTATTACTACTCCTTTACCGCTCACTAAAAATATCCCTATGATAAAAAAGCCTTAAATCTTTTCGATTTAAGGCTTTCTATTATACGATATCGACAATTACTTTTTTGTCAATCTTTGAGGCAGCTGCCTTCACTACGGAACGAATTGCCTTTGCAATACGTCCCTGCTTTCCGATTACCTTGCCCATATCAGAAGCAGCAACATGAAGTTCTATCACAAGAGATTTTTCATCTTCCTTTTCGGTGACCTCAACTTCTTCCGGGTAATCTACAAGTGACTTTGCAATTACTTCAACTAATTCTTTCATCACCTTATACCTCGTCTTTCAATGACTATTTTTCAATTCCAGCCTGCTTGAAAATTCTTGCTACTGTCTCAGTTGGCTGAGCACCTGTTGCTAACCACTTCTTAGCCAATTCTTCATTTACATGAAACTCACTAGGATCCTTTGTAGGATCATAAGTACCGATTTCCTCGATGCACTTACCATCTCTTGGTGATCTTGAATCTGCAACAACGATTCTGTAGAAAGGAGCCTTCTTCTGTCCCATTCTTCTTAATCTGATTTTTACTGCCATTTTTGTTTCCTCCTGAAATTAAAAATAAATATTATATGCTAAAAAGGAAATTTCATTCTTCCTCTTTTACCACCCATCATACCAGGCATTTTCTTCATCATTTTCTTTGTCTGGTCAAATTGCTTGATAAATCTGTTTACCTCTGCAATATCAACTCCGGCACCTCTCGCCAATCTTTTTTTACGACTGGGATTCATAAGCTTTGGATTTGCTCTTTCCTCCGGTGTCATAGAAAGAATAATTGCTTCGATATGAGCCATCTTTTTATCATCAATGGCTCCTTCTAACTGGGATACCTGAGAACTGCTCATCCCCGGAATCATCCCGGGCATCATACCTAAAACGCTACTCAGCCCACCCATCTTCTTCATCTGGGCCATAGAATCCAGATAATCATTATAATCAAATTCCGCTTTTCGCATCTTACGGGACAAATCTTTGGCTTTGTCCTCGTCAATGGATGCCTCGGCTTTTTCAATCAATGAGAGTACATCTCCCATACCAAGGATTCTCGAAGCCATACGGTCCGGATAAAACTGCTCCAAATCATCAAGTTTTTCTCCCATACCGCAGAACAGAATCGGTTTTCCGGTAACGGCGCGAATAGAAAGAGCCGCACCACCTCTGGTATCACCGTCTAACTTTGTTAAGATAACACCATCAATACCGATTTTTTCATCAAAGCTCCCTGCCACATTGACAGCATCCTGACCTGTCATGGCATCTACTACCAAAAAGGTCTGTGCCACATCTACAGATTCCTTGATGTCCACCAGTTCGTTCATCATGTCTTCATCTACATGAAGACGTCCGGCTGTATCTAAAATGACCACATTGTGTCCATTTTTCTTGGCATGTTCCATTGCAGCTTTCGCAATGTTGGAAGGCTTGTTTTTGTCTCCCATAGAGAAGACCTCTACTCCCTGCTTCTCCCCATTAATCTGTAACTGGGTGATAGCAGCCGGACGATAAACGTCACAGGCAACCAGAAGAGGTTTCTTTCCCCGTTTCTTTACAACCCCGGCTAATTTTGCCGTAGTTGTGGTTTTACCGGCACCCTGAAGACCAACCATCATTATTATGGTTATCTGTTGTCCCGGTCGGTAAGCAATCTCCGTTGTCTCGGAACCCATCAGATTTACCAATTCCTCGTTAACGATTTTGATAACCATCTGTCCCGGGTTCAAGCCATTCATTACATCTGCGCCGATGGCTCTCTCCTGAACGGTTTTCACAAAGTTTTTTACAACCTTGAAGTTAACATCTGCCTCAAGTAAAGCCATTTTTACTTCCTTGAGAGCAGCTTTGACATCCTCTTCTGTCAATCTACCCTTACTGCGGAGATTTTTAAAAACATTCTGCAATTTATCCGATAAATTATCAAATGCCATACTATAATTCCTCTAGAATCTGATCTGAAATCTTGGAAATGGATGACAAGGTATCCTCCACATTCTGAAGCGGATCCTGTCTAACAAGGGAATCAATCTGTTCCACCTTTTGGCGGATATTTACAAACTTCTCAATCAGGTGTAACTTGTCCTCATATCCCTGCAGGGTATTTGTTGTTCTGCGAATATTATCGTGAACCGCCTGTCGGCTAATCCCTTGCTCTGTAGCAATCTCTCCGAGAGATAGGTCATTTAGGACAAAGTCTTCATATATTGTTCTCTGATGAACGTTCAAAAGCTCACCATAAAAGTCATATAAATATCCCTGTTTAATCTTGTCATTCATAGCATCACCTAAGATAATATACTATAGGAAAAGGCAGGTGTCAAGTATTTTTTCTTGACACCTGCCTTACTAACTCTTTTTTTATATAAATCTGTGGATTCTAAAGGCTGGTACGAACAAT
This sequence comes from Lachnospiraceae bacterium, assembly GCA_022768745.1. Lineage (GTDB taxonomy): Bacteria > Bacillota > Clostridia > Lachnospirales > Lachnospiraceae > Pararoseburia. Next base: position 28,391 of record JALELK010000115.1, on the reverse strand, counting down.
TCTTGGCTTGTAACCACCATCTTCCAATGCCTTCATAATCTGTTCCTTATGCTCTGTTCCAAATGCCTCTAAGGTAATGCGAAGCTCCACAGCAGCATTTCGGTTTGTGGTAACAAACTGATTGTGTTCCAGTTTGATAACATTTCCCTGTACATTCGCAATGGTCTCTGAGACTCTGGCCAACTCTCCCGGCTTATCCGGCAACAAAACAGAAACGGTAAAAATTCGATCTCTGAAAATCAATCCCTGTTGAACCACAGATGACATGGTAATCACATCCATATTTCCGCCGCTTAGAATAGAGACAACCCGCTTATTTTTTACATTGAGCTTGTTCAGTGCTGCCACTGTAAGCAAACCGGAATTTTCTACCACCATCTTATGATTTTCCACCATATCCAGAAAGGCAACAATCAATTCATCATCTTCCACTGTGATGATATCATCCAAATTTTTCTGAATATATGGGAAAATATTACTTCCCGGTGTTTTAACTGCGGTTCCGTCTGCTATGGTATTGACTCCCGGCAACGTAATAACCTCGCCCTTCTTTAAGGATTCCTGCATACAATTTGCCCCTGCCGGTTCCACACCAATCACCTTAATCTTAGGATTGAGAAGCTTCGCTAAGGTGGAAACACCTGTGGCAAGTCCGCCACCACCGATTGGAACCAATATGTATTCTACCAATGGAAGTTCCTTAAAGATTTCCATTGCAATGGTTCCCTGCCCTGTGGCTACCGCCAGATCGTCAAAAGGATGGATAAAGGTATATCCCTTTTCATCTGCCAATTCATATGCCTTAGCACAGGCTTCATCATATACGTCTCCGTATAGAACCACCTCTGCTCCATAACTCTTTGTGCGGTTTACTTTAATCAGCGGCGTTGTGGTAGGCATAACAATGGTAGCCTTAACCCCAAACTTCTTTGCAGCGTAGGCAACACCCTGGGCATGATTTCCTGCAGAAGCGGTAATCAGTCCCTTCTTTCGCTCCTCTACACTTAATGTACTGATTTTATAATATGCTCCCCTTACCTTGTAGGCACCGGTAAACTGCATATTTTCAGGTTTCAGATAAACCTGATTTCCGGTTTTTTCACTGAGGAAATCACTGTAAATCAACTTTGTTTCAAGTGTGACATTTCCCACAATTTTACTGGCTTCCTCAAACTTATCCAACGTTAACATCTCATACCATCCCTTCTATTCAGTCTCTGTAAAAAAGAGTGCATCCACAAATTCCTGGGCATCAAATTTTTCCAAATCATCCACGCCTTCACCAACTCCGATGTATTTCACCGGAATTCCCAGTTCAGCCTGTATTGCCACTGCGATACCACCCTTTGCCGTGCCGTCCAATTTTGTCAGTACAATACCACTCAAATCTGTCACTTCCGAAAATTCTTTTGCCTGGGCCAAAGCGTTCTGTCCGGTTGTACCATCCAAAACCACCAAAGTCTCTCGATACGCCTCTGGAAATTCTTTGTCAATAATATTGTTAATCTTGTGCAACTCTGCCATAAGATTCTTTTTATTGTGAAGTCTGCCTGCCGTATCAATCAAAAGTATATCCGTCTTTCTCGCCTTTGCGGCGGCAATGGCATCATAAACCACCGATGCCGGGTCACTGCCCTCCTGGCCTCCAATCATATCCACCTGTGAACGGTTTGCCCATTCCTTTAGCTGCTCACCTGCCGCCGCACGGAAGGTATCTCCCGCCGCCAGCAAAACCTTTTTCCCCTGACCTCTGAGCTTTGAAGCCAATTTTCCAATGGTTGTGGTTTTTCCCACTCCATTTACACCTACCACCAAAACAACAGATGTTTTATTTTCAAACTCATAGGCAGTCTCCCCTATGTCCATCTGCTGACGGATACTGTCAATCAGAAGCTGTTTACAGTCTGCAGGCTCTTTTATTTTTTCTTTTTTAACCTTTTCCTTCAAGTCGTCAAGAATACGTTCTGTGGTCACAACGCCGATGTCACCCATAATCAGAATTTCTTCCAGCTCCTCGTAGAATTCATCGTCAATATTTGTAAATCCTCGGAAAATATAATCCATATTCTTTACAAAATTATCTCTGGTCTTGGTTAATCCGCTTAAAAGTCTTTTGAAAAATCCACCCTCTGCCATAAAATCACTTCCTATTCATCCAAATCATTTTCTATAAGATTTACAGATACCAGTGTAGAAACACCCTTTTCCTGCATGGTAATACCATAGAGTCGGTCTGCCGCATTCATAGTTCCACGTCTGTGGGTTATAATGATAAACTGTGTGTTCTTAGTTAATTTATTCAAATATTTTGCAAATCTGACAACGTTTGAATCATCAAGAGCCGCCTCAATCTCATCCAACAGACAGAACGGAGATGGCTTTAGATTCTGAATGGCAAACAAAAGAGCAATCGCCGTCAAGGACTTCTCTCCACCGGATAACTGCATCATATTTTGCAGTTTCTTTCCCGGTGGCTGAGCTATGATGCGAATACCTGTCTCTAAGATGTCCTCGCCTTCCACCAATTCCAGAGTGCCCTTTCCGCCTCCAAACAATTCCTTAAACGCCTTGTCAAACTCTCTTTGAATGTCCGCGAAACCTTCTGTAAACTGCTTGCGCATTCCCTCATCCAGATCATCAATAATACCCATAAGGGTCTGTTCCGCTTCCACCAGGTCATCGTGTTGTCCCTTCAAAAAGCCGTAACGCTCTGAAATTTCTTTGTATTCTTCAATGGCATTTACATTTACATTGCCCATACGCCGAATTTCATCCTTGACAGCTGAAGTGGATTTTCTCATTTCCTCCAAACTATCATAGTTTGGATCTCTCATTTTTTCTGCGGCTCTGAGAGTCAGCTCATACTCCTCCCACATATAAGAAGTCTGATAATTGATGGCCTGCTCCAGCTTTTCTCTCTGGGAATCCAAACGATAGATTTCCTTGTCCAAAGTAGCTATTGTCTCGGAGATTTCCTCTCTCTGTTTGAAAAAATCCTTGTACTCCTGATTCATAGAATCTTTCTGTTGCTGAGCCTTCTTTAAGTCTTCTTCTAATTTGGCATAATTATCGTCTGACGCAATAATGGTCTCCTTGATTTTTTGGATATCGCCGCGTTTCTTTTCCGCATCCTGACGTCCATTTTTTGCCTCTTCTACAAGACGCAAAATATCTGCGTCCTTCTTTTCGATTTCCCCTGCAACTCGCTGACAGTTTTCCAACACAAAACTGACTTTCTGTCTGGCATTTGCCTCCTCAATCTGTGCCTCGGAAACATTTCTCGCCGCAGAAGACTCCATATATAATTTTTCATCCAAAAGCTTCTGGAACTCTTCTGTCTGTGCCTTCAACTCTGCCTCTCTATCAAGGGCAGCCTGTCGCTCATTCTGGATTTCCTTTTTCCCCGCCATAATGTCGCGAATCTGACGTTCCATCTCTTCGCTCTCATTGTTTAAGCTCTCAAAAGCACTCTCACTCTCTGATTTTAATTCCTCTGCTCTCTGAAGATGAATCTGGGCGGAATTACATACCAGGGCATTTTCTTCCATAGCTTTTCTGTTTTCATCCCGATCCGAATCTAAAAGAGCCTGGGCTGTCTCAATCTCTCCCAGACGATTCTTTCCGTTTTCAATTAACTTAGATAGTTCCAAAAGCTGTTTTTCTATCTCATCAATCTCACGGTTACGACCTAACAGATTGCTGTTGTTTTTAAATCTACCACCGGAAAGGGAACCTCCCGGACTAAAATACTCTCCCTCCAGTGTGACAATATGTAGGGAGTAATGATTTGCCTTGGCCAGAGCAATTCCGTGATCAATCTGGTCCACCACAATCACCCTTCCCAACAAATAGGAAAGCACATCTGCATATTTTTCATCCGCATCCACCAACTCATTGGCAAGCCCCAGTACTCCGTTTGCCTCTAAGATAGACTTATCTTTTGTAAATCCCTTGCCCTTTACACTGGTAAGAGGTAAAAAGGTAGCTCGTCCCAGACGGTTTTCCTTCAGATAAGAAATCATCTTCTTTGCTGTAGCTTCGTCTGTGGTTACAATATTTTGAATATTGCCGCTTAAAGCAGTCTCAATGGCAACCTCGTACTTCTTGTCCACATGAATAAGATCCGAAATTACACCTACGATTCCCGGTTCCTTCTCTTTTTGCTCCATCACTTTTCTGATGCTGTTACCATAACCGTCATATCGCTCAGCAATATTCTTTAAAGCCTCCAGCTTTGAGGAAAGCTTGCTATACTTCTCTTTATTTTGTTGCATTTGTGCAGTGGCTTCTCTGTGTTTATTTTTCCACTCCACCGCCTTATGCATAAACTCCTGTTCCAGAGCCTTTAACTCTTCCTGTTTTTTCTGTGCCGCTGTATAATCATCCTTACACTTTGTGAGAGTCTCATTTAAATCTGCCTCCTCCGTCTTTCTCTGAAGAAGTCTCTGATTCAACTGGGCTTTTCTTATATTGGTCTGCTCTAACATGGTATCAAAGCGTTGTTCCTTTGACTGAATCGCCGCCTTATTATTAAGCAGTTCCATAATGGCATTATTGTTCTGCTCAATGCCATCATTATATTCCTTTATCTCACTTTGCAAATCGTCATTGTATTTCCGAACAGAAGCTAACCTTTGCTCTACCTCTGCCAAGAGTTCTTCTAATTCTTTTCTCTCTGACTCATAATTTTCTTTCTGGGCAAGGTACTCTTTCTTTTCATTTTCCAATGTAGCCTTACGATCCGCCAAATTTTCATCTTCGCTTTCAGCAAAACGAATCTGTTCTTCCAAAAGGTTAATCTGGTTTTCCAATTTACCCTTCATCAACGCAGTATTGCCCTGTTTTTCCCGAATCTCTTCAATATTTTCATCCATCCGGGAAATCTGTTCTTCCAAAACAGCATACTGCTCGCGAACCTTTGTCTGACGCTGTTGATTCTCCGTCATCTGGGTCTGGGAAATGTCATAATTTTTTCTGACTTCATCCAGACGGGCATTCATATCCTGGACTTCAAGAAGAAACGCATTAACTTCCAAGGTCTTTAATTCTTCCTTCTTTTTCAGGTAGTTTTTGGCAATTTCAGACTGACGCTCCAAAGGACCAATCTGTCGTTCCAACTCTGCGAGAATATCGTTGACACGGACAAGATTCTCCCTCTCACTCTCAAGTTTTTTTACTGTGGCAGCCTTTCTCTTTTTAAATTTGACAATGCCAACTGCCTCATCAAAGAGCTCTCTTCTCTCCTCCGGTTTGCCACTTAAAATTCGCTCAATCTGACCCTGGCCTATGATGGAATATCCCTCTTTACCAATACCGGTATCATAAAACAATTCATTGACATCCTTGAGACGACAAGGAGAACCATTGAGAAGATATTCACTCTCCCCTGAGCGATACACTCTTCTTGCAATGGTCACTTCTTCATAATCGATTGGTAAAAGATGATCGGAATTGTCCATTGTAATTGCCACATAAGCATAACTCAACGGCTTTCTATTCTCAGTTCCGGCAAAAATAACATCCTGCATACTGGCACCACGCAACTGTTTTGCGCTCTGTTCACCCAAAACCCAGCGAACCGCATCGGAAACGTTACTCTTTCCGCTACCGTTAGGACCCACAATCCCTGTGATTCCGTTATGGAAATCAAACACTATTTTATTAGCAAAGGATTTGAATCCATACATCTCAATACTCTTTAAATACATACTTTCCCTCTAATTTCAAACTAAATAATCTTGCCTGCATCTTCTTTCTTCAAACGAATCAATCCGTGATATGCAGCTTCCTGTTCTGCAGATTTTTTTGTATTGCCGGAGCCTTGTCCCAAAACTTCCTCTCCAACCAATGCTTCCACTGTAAATATTTTTGCATGGTCCGGTCCATCCTCCGAAATCAGGCGATAGGTCACATTCTGTTTAAACTGTCCCTGACAAACTTCCTGCAAAATTGTCTTGCTGTCATAGAACATTCTCTTGTGCTCTATGTCCGTCATAATATACTTTAAAACAAACTCTTTTGCCCGGTCAAATCCACCGTCCAAAAAGATAGCTCCGATGACAGCCTCCATAGCGTCAGAAAGCACAGACTTTCTCTGTCTTCCTCCTGTCATCTCTTCTCCTTTTCCAAGAAGAACATATTCTCCCAGCTGAATCTCTCTGGTGCAAAAGGCTAACGTAGGCTCACACACCATACTTGCACGTAATCGCGTCAAATCTCCTTCCGGAAACTTCTTGTAATTTAAATACAAAAACTCACTGGATACCGTCTCTAAAACCGCATCTCCCAAAAACTCCAAACGCTCATTATCTGACAATCGTTTCATATGCTTTTCATTGGCATAAGAGCTATGGGTCAATGCCTGCTTCAATAAGCTTTCGTCTTTAAACTCATAACCGATTACTTTCTGAAACTCTTTTATCGATTTCAAAAAATCACCTCCACAACAAATCGAGTAGGAAAAACCTACTCGATTCATAAACACAATGGTATCTTGACTAGAAATATTAGCCAACTGTCTTTTTAATTAATTCCACTGCATCACCAACTGTGACAATCTTCTCGGCCTCTTCCACATCAACCTCAATATCCAGTTCTTCTTCAACTCCCATAATAATCTGGAAAACATCCAAAGAATCTGCACCCAAATCATCCACAAATGTGGTGTTTGGTGTCACCTCTGCCTCGTCTACATTGAGAACTTCTGCAATGACCTTCTTTAACAAATCTAATTCCATTTCCATTCCTCCTCTATTCCACTTCTTGGTCTGCGCCAATATTTTGTTGAATTTTATGGTTAATCCTTTGTTCTGTAAAGGTAACACACTGAATAATAGAATTTTTTACTTCTTTGCTCTTCGCACTGCCATGGGTTTTAACAACCAGCCCCTTCAATCCTAAAAGAGGGGCTCCGCCGTACTCAGAGGCGTCAAAACTTTTCAATGTCTTTTTCAATGAAGGCAATGCCAACGCAGCACCTATTTTACTTTTTAGGGTACTCATAAGTCCTGTTTTTATCACACCAATTAAGGTGGAACTCAAACCTTCATATAATTTTAAAATCACATTGCCTACAAATGCTTCGCAGACAATCACATCTACATCACCATTTGGAATATCTCTGGCTTCGATACTTCCCACGAAGTTAATATCTTTGCATTCTTTTAATAAAGGATATGTCTCCTTTACCAATGCATTCCCTTTTTCTTCTTCCGCACCAATATTGACGATGGCAACCTTAGGCTTTTCCACGCCTAAAACATGCTCCATATAGATGGAACCCATCTTAGCAAACTGTACCAGATGACTGCTTCTTGCATCCACATTGGCACCGCAGTCAATCAGAAGGGATACACCCTTTTTTGTAGGGATCAATGGTGCCAACGGCGCACGCTCAATTCCTTTTATCTTGCCTACAATCACCTGTCCTCCAACCAGAACCGCACCTGAACTGCCTGCTGAAACAAAGGCATCTGCCTTTCCTTCTTTTACCAGTTTTAAGGCAACTACAATGGAAGAATCCTTCTTTTTGCGAATGGCAAGCACCGGTGGCTCGGCTGTCTCTATCACTTCTGTAGCCGGAACAATTTCCACCTGCGCCTTTGGATATGTATATTTTTCTAATTCCTGCTCTATTTTATCCTGTAATCCAACCAAGATTACCTTGATGTCATCCCTGGTCTGCACTGCTTCTACAGCACCCTTTACAATCTCTCCCGGAGCATTGTCACCACCCATAGCATCAACGGCAACTATTTTTGTATCTGACATATTTTCACCTCTATCTGCAAAAACGCATCACAACAAGAATATACTATAATTAACCTTATAAATCAACAGATATTTCCATATGCCAATACCTATCAAACAGGAAGTATTTCCTTATTCCAACCATTTTTTGTATGCAAAATAAAAAGGCTTTCCAAGAAAACTTGGAAAGCCTTTGTTTTTTGATTAGTCCTGAGCGATGATTTCTTTCTTGTTGTAAGAACCACAGTTCTTGCAAACTCTATGTGGAACCATTAACTCTCCACACTTGCTACATTTAACCAATGTAGGAGCTGTCATCTTCCAGTTTGCTCTTCTTTTATCTCTTCTTCCCTTAGAAGACTTATTCTTTGGACAAATTGACATATCGAATTACACCTCCTTAAACTCATTAAAGATATCTTGGATCTTTGCCATTCTAGGATCAATTACCTGACGATCACATCCACAGTCTTGCTGGTTTAAATTCTGACCACACACAGGGCAAATCCCCTTGCAATCATCCTTGCACAAGACTTTTGTAGGCCAGTTAACCAAGATTTCGTCATAAATCAGTCTGTCAACATCCAGACTATCATCCTCTAGAAAAGTGATTTCCTCATCCTCCGATGCAACTGCCCTGCCATCCTCGATGGAAACTTCTCGGTCAATCACAATATCAAAGTTCTGGACTGTGTCAGTAAGACACCTGTCACAGGGAATCACCACATCCAAAGTCGTATCACCTGAAATCAATAATCGTTTGTTATTGTCATTTGTCAGACATAAATTGAATGGCTTAATACCTGTAATAGGAAATTTCTGACCTGCAGATTCAAAAGAGGTCATATCCGTCTGGACTGTCATTTCCTTTTTCTTATCTGCCGTAGATAAAATATCCAATATATTTATAATCATAGTCTCTCCTATTCATACCCTACCAATTATACATAGTCGTTTATGGCTTGTCAACAACTTTTTTCTTATTTTAAACAAGTGCAACCGTCTCTCTTGCGATAGCCAATTCCTCATTTGTCGGGATAACACAAACCTTAACCTTTGAATCCTCTGTTGACAAAGTAACTTCATCACCAAAAGTTGCAAGATTTACATCTTCTTTAATGGAAATTCCAAGGTATCCTAAATACTCGCACACCTTACGACGAACCAAGGCAACATTTTCACCGATACCGGCAGTAAATGCAATGGCATCCACACCGTTCATTGCTGCCACATAGGAACCAATGTACTTAGCCACACGATAGCAGAATACATCTACTGCTACTGCAGCCAGTTCGTTTCCGTCCTTGATTTCCTGCTGTAAATCGCGGAAATCGCTGGAACCGCCTCGTGTCATTCCTGAAACACCGGATTTTTTATTTAATACATTCATCATACCTTCAATATCAAGGTTTTCCTTCTTTGCAATAAACTCAATAATTGCCGGGTCAATGTCACCGGAACGAGTACCCATAACAAGACCTTCAAGAGGAGTAAGACCCATAGAAGTATCCACACACTCACCATTTAATACAGCACTGATAGATGCACCGTTTCCAAGATGAGCTACAATAATCTTGGAATTCTTTAAATCCATACCCAAATACTCTGCTGTACGTTTTGAAACAAAGCTATGGCTGGTTCCGTGGAATCCATATCTTCTAACCTTGTACTTCTCATAATACTCATATGGAAGTCCATACATATACGCCTTCTTTGGCATTGTCTGATGGAATGCAGTATCAAATACCCCCACCATAGGAACATTTGGCATCAATTCCTTGCATGCATTGATACCAATCAGGTTTGCAGGATTGTGAAGAGGTGCCAAGTCATTACACTCTTCAATGGCCTTTAATACCTCATCTGTCAAAACAACGGAAGATGCAAACTTTTCACCACCATGTACCACACGATGTCCCACTGCATCAATTTCCTCCAAGCTCTTGATTGCCCCTGTCTTAGGATTAATCAAAGCTTCAATCACAAGCTGAATTGCCTGCTTATGGGTTGGCATTTCTGTCTCTGTTACTTCTTTATCCAAACCAGTCTTCTGATAAACAAGACGTCCGTCAATTCCAATTCTCTCACATAAACCTTTTGCTAATACCTCTTCGCTGTCTGAATTAATCAGCTGGTATTTCAAAGATGAACTTCCACAGTTAATTACTAAAACATTCATACTATATCCCTTTCTGTTCTTTCAATTTATCTGTCGAATCTAGCGACCTCATCTATTATACTCTCATTATTTTCCAGAAACAAGGTTCTATCTGAAATTTGCTATTTTATAGGTAACCCTATATAATTTATATTTGGAGGAAAAAATTATGAAAACAGTCGGAATTGTAGCAGAATATAACCCTTTTCACTCAGGTCATGAGTACCAGATTTCCTATGCAAAAAAAACTCTGGGTGCCGATTATTGTATTGTTGTGATGAGCGGTCCCTTTACCCAAAGAGGGCTTCCCGCTATTTTTGATAAATACACCAGGGCTGAGTCCGCCATAAAGTGCGGAGCAGACTTAGTACTGGAACTTCCCGCAGTTTACGCAACAGCCAGCGCTGAAATTTTTGCTGAGGGAGCTGTAAAAATCTTACAGGCTACCGGTATTGTGGATACCGTTTTATTTGGTTGTGAGACTCCGGATATGTCTAAAATCGAAAAAGCTGCTGACATTTTACTGGCTGAGCCGGTTTCCTATGTGGATGTTTTAAAGGAATCCCTTGCCAATGGAGAATCCTTTCCGAAAGCCAGAGCCCTTGCTCTTGCTTCCCAGGGAATTACCGGAATTGCCGAAGACCCTAATAATATTTTGGCAATCGAATATGTAAAAGCCATAAAAAAATATAACTATACCTTAACCCCGGTGGGAATGCAGCGTTTGGGAGCCGGATATCATGATTTGGATTTAAATGGTGTTCACGCATCCGCTTCCGGCATCAGAGAACATATCTTTTCTTCATCAAATACGGATTTTCTATCCCAGATTCCGGACACTTTAAAAGATAATTATATGAAAGTCTTCCAAAATAACTGTTACCTTTCACCCGAAGATTTTTCATTGCCCCTTTTATATGCACTACTTACCCACAGTTCCTTTGATGAATACAGCGACTGTTCCAAGGAATTGTCGAATAAAATCCTTCGCAGTGTCGATTTATATGAAAGTTTTGATTCTTTTTGTGGTATTTTAAAATCCAAAGACATTGCTCATACCAGAATCACACGGGTTTTAAACCATATTATGCTTCAAATCACCAAAGAATTTTCTGAAGAAAGTCGCACTTTAGAAACTGCCCCCTATCTTCGGATTTTAAGTGCAAAAAAAACGAGCGAAGAACTTTTTACCGCTATTAAAAAGGGAGGTTACGCTCCTATGGTAACCTCCCCTAAAGTTGCATTAGAGCAACTGCACGGTATTGAATTAGAAATTTTTAAGAAGGATTTGTTCTCGGCTGATTTGTACCGCAGCATCCTCTCTCAAAAAACTCATCAAAAACTTCCCAATGAATTCACCAGGAAATTTTCTCTTATCTCCTAATGGTGGAACAAACGGATTCCTGTAAATGCCATTGTCATATTGTACTTGTTACATGTGGCAATGACATGATCATCACGAATAGAACCCCCCGGCTCTGCCACATAGGTAACACCACTCTTGTGTGCTCTCTCAATGTTATCTCCAAATGGGAAGAATGCATCGGAACCCAGAGCCACTCCGGTCATCTTATCTAACCAATCTCTCTTTTCCTCTCTGGTAAATACCTCAGGCTTCACCTTGAAAATATTTTCCCACGCTCCGTCTGCAAGAACATCCATATAATCCTCACCGATATACAAATCAATGGCATTATCTCTGTCTGCTCTGCGAATGCCGTCCACAAACTGTAAATTCATAACCTTTGGAGACTGACGCAAGAACCAGTTATCCGCCTTACTTCCGGCTAATCTGGTACAATGAATACGGGACTGCTGTCCTGCTCCGATACCAATTGCCTGTCCATCCTTGGCATAACATACGGAATTTGACTGTGTATATTTTAATGTAATCATAGCAATAGCCAGGTCTATTTTTGCCTGCTCTGGCAAGTCCTTAGACTCTGTCACAATATTCGAGAAGAAATCATCATCAATCACCAGTTCATTTCTTCCCTGCTCAAATGTAATACCATAAACTTCCTTGCGCTCAATCGGCTTTGGCACATAATCCGGATCAATTTCAATTACATTGTAATTTCCGTTCTTTTTCTGCTTTAAGATTTCTAACGCTTCCTCTGTGTATCCAGGTGCAATTACGCCATCAGACACTTCCCTTTTAATAATCATAGCGGTAGCCTTATCACACACATCAGAAAGAGAAATAAAATCCCCAAAAGAGGACATACGGTCTGCGCCTCTGGCTCTTGCATAAGCATTCGCAAGAGGAGTAAACTCCACATCCATATCATCTACCCAGTAAATCTTCTTTTCCACATCAGAAAGCGGAAGACCAACTGCAGCTCCTGCCGGAGAAACATGTTTAAATGATGTAGCTGCCGGCAATCCGGTTGCCTTCTTTAATTCTTTTACCAACTGCCATCCGTTAAAAGCATCCAAAAAATTGATATATCCCGGTTTTCCACACAAAACCTTGATAGGCAATTCTCCTTCTTCCATATAAATACGTGAAGGCTTCTGATTTGGATTACATCCGTACTTTAACTCTAATTCCTGCATAAAAATACTTTCCTTTCACTAAACGTTCTTATTTACAATCTTTGTTTCATATTTACCTGTTTTAATATCAATATATCTTACGAACAGAGATACTTTGTTGTCTTCATTTAAACTGTTCCATAACATATCTGTGAAAGCATCCATATCATCCACAACTGATACAAGTTTCGGTTCTCCCTCAAAACTTGGAAGTGGATTTCCATCGCACTTGTATGTATGAATAAAATGTCCCTCTCCGGCCACCGGATTCTCATATGCAAATGTATAGCGGTTACATGCATCCGGATTTCCGTTATTACTCTTCAAAATAGACATAGCATAATTAAAGTTTCCATCTTCTATGTGCATAATTCCGGAAATTCTAGGAGTGTAATTTGGTCCGTCAGGCTCGAATTCTCTTGTTCTAAGTGCCTGTTCAAATGTCATCTGACAATCCATCAAATCATAAATGGTATCTGTCTGGTCACCATTTGTTACAATGGTCTTATTTCCCAGTACACGAACCGGTGCATAGATAATCAAGCTTGGATCACTCAGCTTTGAAGGATCAAAGGCCTGGGTACGGATGCCCTCTCCATCCTCAACAAAAACACGATTTCTACTATTTTCGCTGCGTCCCATAATAAAATATGCTGTGACTGCCTTGGTTCCATCCGGTGTTTTACCAATGACGATACCACGACCAGGATAAGAATTTGCCTGTAATTCTTTTTCCAATGATAACATTTCCATGTCATTACCTCCTAAAATCTATTTACAACACCCTTATTATACTCTATTTTTCTTATGATGGCTATGAGGTTTTGCTTATGGCACTTATTAGTCACGCTTATTAGCATTTGATTATTTATAAGAAAAACCTCTGTCAAACGACAGAGGTTTCGTACGCAATCACCTTTTAAATATAAGACTCATAGGAACTCATCAAGTTACTCATAGATGGTACTCCATTCTTGTTATAGCTGCCATCTGACAACCTAAGTTCAGCGGCATTGGTAACCATAGATGCCTTTACAGAAATCTGATATCCATAGCCTCCCTGGGTATTAAAGAGAGACTTGGCAACTGTCATATCTCCTTTTGTAAACGCATCCTTATCAACGGATAATTTGTGGTCCGCATCAATGGTAATTCCCAGTTGCTTTAACTGATTGGCATTTGTTGCAGTCAGACTCATCATAGAGGATGTATTGTTGACAATACTGTTGACCTTTGACTTCTGTCCGCTGGTAATCATATCATTATAGGAATCCGCAAATTCTTTTACCGCTTTATAAATTGCATCTGTATTATATTCATAGGAAGTCCCGCTTTCCTTTTCACCAGCCTGGGTTTTCTTGAAAACAGACTTGCTTCCTCGTTCCAACAATGTACCTGCCGCGCTTGTCAAATCCGTGGCATCCTGTTTGACTTCCTTCAACTGTTTTGTTTCATTTTTAACTTTCGTATCATCTTTTGTAACCTTATCCCCATCGGAAGCACTTACATTATCCATTTGATAATACGACTTTAACAGTTTACGGTAAGATCCGCTTTTGATACTGTAGTAATCTCCCAGCATAGAAGTTGTATTTCCAAAGGTTCCAACTCCTGTAGACTTAGACGAAAGACTGGAAAACAAAGTTCCAATTCCGGCAGAATCCAAACCTGAAATTCTCATAATCGTTCACTCCTTTGCACTCATAAAAACATCCTTGTTATCTAATATATCGAGTTCAAGCAATAAAAAATTAAGTCTCTTTGTATTATTTATACTACACGTCCTCAATTTGCCAGTCAATAGGTTTTCTTCCGTGCTCCTGCAAAAATATGTTGGCTTTCGAAAAATGTTTGCATCCAAAGAAACCTCGATACGCAGAAAGAGGACTTGGATGAGGTGCCTCCAAAATCAGGTGATTAGGGTTATGCAGCAGTTTCTTTTTCGCCTGAGCCGGTTTTCCCCAAAGCATAAACACCACCGGTTGCTCCTGCTGATCCACAATCTGTATCACCGCATCCGTAAAATTTTCCCACCCCATATTCTGGTGAGAAAAAGCCTGGTGAGCCCTCACAGTAAGAACCGTGTTCAAAAGCAAAACTCCCTGTCTCGCCCACTTTTCCAAATAACCGTTGTTTGGGATTTTACATCCCAGATCATCGGATAATTCCTTATAAATATTAACCAGAGACGGCGGTATCTCCACATCCGGACGCACAGAAAAACACAGCCCATGAGCCTGTCCCACATTATGATAGGGATCCTGTCCGATAATCACCACCTTCACCTCTGAAAGGGGAGTCATATGAAAAGCGTTAAAAATATCGTCTGCCGGGGGATAAATCGTCTTGGTTGCGTATTCTTCCCTGACAAAATTATAAAGTTTTCTATAATATGGTTTTTTAAATTCTTCACTTAAAGGTTCTAACCAATCATTTGATATCTGTGACATTTTTCTTCCTATAACCGAACAGGAACGCCCTGTTCTCTTAAGTATTTCTTTAAATCTACAATTTCAAGTTCCTTGTAATGGAACAGAGATGCCGCTAATGCCGCATCTGCTTTTCCCTCTGTCAGTGCCTCTAAAAAGTGTTCTTTTGTTCCGGCTCCACCGGAGGCAATCACCGGAATTGACACATTCTCCGCAATCTGTCTGGTCAGTGAGATGTCATAACCTGCTTTTGTTCCATCACAATCCATACTGGTAAGCAAAATCTCTCCCGCACCTAAACGCTCTGCCTCTATAGCCCATTCCACAGCATCCATACCTACATCGATACGTCCGCCGTTTTTATAAACATTCCATCCGGATTTATCACTTCTCTCCTTGGCATCAATAGCCACCACCACACACTGACTACCAAACTTGTCTGCCGCGTCTGATATTAATCTGGGATTTGAAATCGCTGCAGAATTAACAGAAATTTTATCTGCTCCCTCCCGCAACAACATACGGAAATCTTCCACCGTCCGGATGCCGCCACCTACGGTAAAAGGAATGAACACCTTTGACGCTACCTGACGTACCATATCAACCACTGTGGAACGATTGTCGCTGGAAGCCGTGATATCTAAAAATACCACCTCATCAGCTCCGGCTTTGTCATAGGCCGCCGCAATTTCTACCGGATCGCCTGCATCCTTTAAATCCACAAAGTTGACGCCTTTTACCACTCTTCCGTCTTTTACATCCAAACAAGGTATAATTCTTTTGGTAAACATTTTGTTTTCTCCTAAATATTGGCAAAGTTCTGTAAAATCGTTCTTCCCACTTCGCTACTTTTTTCCGGGTGAAACTGGCAGGCAAAAACATTATTTTTCTCCACCGATGCATGTATATTCACACCGTACCGGGCAGAGGCCTTAACAATCTCCTCATCTTTGGCCTGTAAATAATAGGAGTGCACAAAATACACAAAACAGCCTTCATCCAATCCTTTAAACAGTCTTCCCTGTCTGGGAAATTCCAAAGAATTCCATCCGATATGGGGGATTTTCAATCCCGGTGCATCCGGAATTTTAGTAATGTTTCCCTTTAATATGCCCAGGCCTTCCTCTCCCGGCGACTCCTCACTACTTTCAAAGAGTAATTGCAATCCAAGACAAATTCCAAGAAATGGCTTATCATTATTTACCACGTCATAGATTGCCTTATCCAATTCATATTTTTTAAGATGTGACATAGCATCTCCAAAGGAACCAACTCCCGGAAGAACCACCTTATCCGCCTTTAATATTTCATGAAAATCTCTGGTTAAAACCGTTTCCTCGCCGATTCTGCGAAATGCCTTTTCTACACTCTTAATGTTACCGGCATCATAATCAAGTATTGCTATCATAATTTCTTTCCTGTCTAGTCTAATTTCGCCTCTTTAATAATCTCATCTACCCGAATAGAATAATCCTCTCGATTCAACTGGTAAATTTCAAGGGCCTCATCCATGGAAACTCCAAACTGGTCTGACAACAACTGTATCAAAGGTTCTCCTAAAGAGGTATACTCCTTTTCAATATCCAACTTCTTTGCCTCGTCTAGATTTTCCTGATAACGGTTCGCCCCAATCAGTAAGGTATCCAATGCCATAGCATACATTTTTTTGTTCATAAAAACATTGTATTCCTGATTACGTTTCTGCAAATCCGCCAAAAGTCTTGCCTTTTTGAAAAGTGTTTCATCATCTTTTTTCAGATTCACTCCCACCAAATCCTCGTAGGCACTAAAATAATCCCCATTGCCATAGGCACTTCTGGATTGTGATAAAGAATTTCGATATCCTAAAATATTTTGTCCAATGGTCACCAGTACCACCAGAGAACATCCAAGAATAACAAATACAAGAATCATTTTACCTGGAATTTTGGGTGAATTATCCGGCTGTTTTTCCTTCTTGACTCTCTCTTTTTTCGGTTTCTTTTCCTTTGGCGGTTTTTTCTCCTTTGGCTCCTTCTTTTTCTTTTCTTTCTTTGCTTTTTTCTTGTCAGAAGTCTCCTGCTGACCTTGGTCATCCTGCTCCATACTTTGTAAAATATCAAGATTTTCCTGAGTGAGATTCTCTTCCTCTGGAGCAGTGATATCAATCACACTTTCTTCTTCCGTTTTATCTTTTTTAGAAAACAACGATTTGATTTTTTCCAAAAGGCCTATTTTTTTCTTTGGTGATGAATCATTATCTGCCCCATCAGCGCCTTCATTTTCTACTGCTAATTCATTGTCCGAAACCGTCTCTGCCTTCTTTTCATATTCATCCTGCGCCTCTTCCAACTCTGTATTGTTACCATCCGCATCAAGAAGTGCACTGATATCATCCAAATCCGCATCCCCGGACAATAAATCCATCAGATCGATACCTTCCTCAGCATCCTCTGAAATCAATGATTCCTCAACAGGCTCCTCCACCGATTCCTCCGGTATCATAGAATCCAATATACTAAGGTCCATACCATCGTCCTCTACGGTATCCTCCTCTAATGAATCCTCTTTATTATCCGCTTCCTCCGAACTTTCTTCCATGTCAAAATCCTGTGGTTCATCATTTGCCTCAGGGAGTTCCTCGGCATAGACTTTTTCCTCCCGGTTCTGTGCATCCTCGAAGGCATTTTCTAAAGACATTTCCTCTTCGGCCGGTAAATCCGGCAGGTTATCCGGCATTTGTCCATTGTTAATCTGTTCTTTTGCCTGATTCACAATCCCATTGATGTTATCCATAAAGGATGGTTCCTCATCCTGTGAATCAGACAAATCTGATTCTTCCTGATAATCCTGCTCCTCCAGTTCAATCTCTTTTTCAAATTCTTTTATAAAATCATCGGTCTCCTGGTCGTCCATCTCCAATTCTGCTTCAAAGTTCCGCAAAAAATCTTCTTCTGAAAAAGCTTTTTTCAGATTATCGTGGGATGTAGGTTCAAAGACATACTCATTTAAGCCACTGGCCTCCATAAAATCATCCTGAGGTTTGATCTTATTTCGTTCTTCCTCTCGCATTCTTCTATTTTCTTCAGCGGCATTTTCTGCCTGAGCAACATCTTTTCGAACCGTTTGTACCGAATTCAAAAGTCCGTCCAAATAATCCTCTGAATTTACCAAAACTCTTTCTCCTTCGCCTATCTACCTTAGATTTCCTCTCAAAAACAAGATAAGGGATGTGTTTTGCCACATCCCTTGTACACGCATTATACTATTTACGACCTGCTTCATATTTTTCAATCAGTTCGTCAATGGCTGCAACCAGCTTGCCAATTTCAGGTTTTGTCAGCTGCGCATCAGCACCAAGGGTTTCTCCCTTTATGCGAATTTCTTCATTAATCAGGGATGAGAAAATAATCAGCGGGATTTTTTTCATTGTTTCATCCTCTTTCACCAGTTTGGTCAACCTGTGTCCATCCATCAAAGGCATCTCGATATCTGTAATGATACAATGAACATCATCCAAAACAGTTCCCTGTTCCTTCATCTTACAAAGAGTATCCCATGCTTCCTGCCCATTCATATTTACATTTAAATTTGTATATCCAGCTTTTCTCAAGCACTCACAAATCAACTTACTCAACAAAGCGGAGTCTTCCGCTATCAAAATCGGTGAATTGCTTCGATCTCTCTCGCTAATATTCTCCAAATCAGAGACCTTAAGTCCGGTCTCCGGATTGATATCTGATACGATTTTCTCAAAATCCAAAATAACAACCAATTTGTCATCCAACTTAATGACACCTGTAGAAACCGCTGTGTCATCTGCATTGATTGTTGCATCCGGTTTGATAATGTCCTCCCATGAAACTCTATGAATACCAAGAACCTCATCTACATGAAAGGCTGTATTTAATTTGTTGAAGTTTGTGATGATAAACAATCCGTCATTCTCAGGCTGCTCCTTAATATTGAGGCACTTTCTAAGATTGATAACAGATATCATGGTATCTCTCGGCATAAAAATTCCTTCAATGCACGGATGTGTATTTGGAAGCGGAGTTACCGGTTGATAAAGTAAAATCTCACGAATCTTTGCTACATTGATACCGTAGTGATTATCTCCTACCTTAAATTCCAAAATCTCCAGTTCATTTGTACCTGATTCAAGTAATATATTTGTATCCATACCTTTTCCTCCCAATAAAGCATCCCAGCTATTGTAATTTTATATCATACGCCTGACCATCCCTGGTCACCTGTAAGGTCAAATTTGAAATATCACTCAATGCATCTTCCTTAACCGAGAACAGTAACACCAAATCGTCTGTAGTCCCGGCTGCAAAAGACGTATTGTAATATGTGGACAAATCCTCTCTGGAAAGAGTGGACATCCCATCCACAGAGACATCATCATTAATTATAATCTTATATTTTAATGATCGTGTCAGCAAATCCACATGTAAATCCTTGTCCGATGTATTTGCTGCCTGTATCTTTAAAATCAAATATTTATATCCTGTATCCGCATTTGGCACTGCCACATCCGGAGTAGTAAATGAATCTGAGACATCATATCCCTGGTAAGTATAAGTCACACCTTCAGTCGAAATCGCCTCCGTCAATGTCAGCTCATTCTCCTGGGTCTGTTCTACCTCCTCTGTTTTGGTCTTTTCCTTTTTGTCCTGTTTCTTTTTGGCTTTGCTCACATAGGCATAACCCTTGTCCTGTGAACGATTAAACTTCGACACAATCTTGGCAGAATAGAGAACCACCTGTTCCTCCTCCTGGTCTGTCATCTGAGTCAAGGTCAAGCCGCAACCAGTCAATGAAAAGCATAAACAGATTAGCCCCACACAGAGAACTTGTTTATGTAATTTCATATGTAACTCCTTGAACATAGAATTGTTCTATACTACCTACAATGTTATCATTATTGGCTACAAGATTCAACAAAAAAATGCTGAATATTCAGAATTTAACATTCTAATTCAAACCAGAATTCCACACCATTTTCGCGATTGTTCACACCATATTTTTGATGGAAACTGTCCATAACCGCCTTAACAATGGACAATCCGATTCCCGTGCCTCCATATTCTCTGGTTCTGGCCTTATCCACCTTGTAAAACTTATCCCAGATATGGGTAATATTCTCCTCCGGTATCGCATCCCCTGTATTAAACACGCAGACACGCACCTTTTTGTCCATCCGCTCCAAAGAAATCTTTATGATCTTTTCATCTTTTGCATAGTGAATGGCATTGCTGAAATAATTGTTCAAAACCTGTTCCACCATAAAATCGTCTGCATAAACATAGACCGGCTCACTGCTGTCAAAGTCCACGGTAATCTCCTGCTGTTCAAATAACACCTGCATCGTCGAGAGCATTTCCGAAATCATTTCCACTATGTCAAATCTGTGATAGGTAACTTCACTGTTGCCGGATTCAATCTGATTCAACGAAATCATGGACAGCACCATACGATTCATCTTTTTCGCCTCATCAATAATTACATTGCAATAGTATTCCCTACTCTCTGCATCATCTGTGACCCCTTCCGCCAATCCTTCCGCGTATCCTTGAATCACCGCAATAGGGGTTTTCAGCTCATGGGATACGTTTGCTACAAATGTCTGCTGACTTTTTTGTCGCTCCTCCCTGAGAGCTAAATCCGCCTGCAACTCATGGTTGGCCTGTTTCAATTCAAGAATGGTCTGTTCCAGAGTCTCCGAAAGTTCATTCATGTGTTCCCCTAAAACATCCACTTCATTCTTTCTTCGCTGACACTGATATTTTGCCTCAAAATCCAGATTACACATTTTCTTTGACAATTCCGTCAAATCCATCAATGGTCTTGTAACTCTTCTGGTGGCAACAATGACACCAATAATGCTGATAAAAAGGGCCACTGCACCTACACAGACCAAAAAACGATTGGCTAGATTTGTACTCTCTTTGATTCCCTCCACGGCTGAACGCATCATAACCAGATTGCCGTTATCCAAAGTTCCGCACAAAACCAGATATTCCCCATCCAAGCGATTATCATTCTGTCTGAGAACCACGTAATTGTCCCCGGTATCCAAAATGTTTCTTCCGGTCTGTTGTTTTTGTCCCAAAATTGCCGACAACAATTGGGAAAATAATTCTTTTGTCTGCTGAGAAGTGGACAAAATCACATTTCCTGAGGAATCCATTACCACAATGGAAATATTATGATTTGCATGATTTTTTTCCAATTCCAACTGAAATTCTTGGGATTCCAATTTTCCCTCTTTCGCCGCTTTATTTACCAAAAGAAAATTTTCCACCATAGCCTGACGTTTTTCTTTTACATAAAATGTACTAAGAAAGCAGGTGTTCACCAGCCATAAAGCCATTAATGTAAAAGTCAGTATGGCTACTGTCACACCTGCAATTTGTCGATTTATACTATGAATTTTATTGTTTGAATCCAGACTGTTTTTCACGCTCTTTATTCCTCAATTTCAAATTTGTATCCCATGCCCCAAATCGTTTTGATATAAGCACCCTTGTCACCTATTTTGGCACGCAATTTCTTCACATGTGTATCAATGGTTCTGGCGTCTCCAAAGTAATCATAATTCCAAACACCGTTTAAAATTTTATCTCTGGATAAGGCAATGTTTTTATTTTCTAGGAAATAGGTCAGCAGTTCAAATTCTTTCACACTTAAAACAACTTCCTTACCATCCACTGTCACCATATGAGCCTGCTTGTCCACCACAATGCCTCCTGCTTCCAGGACCTCTGCCTCACCGGACGCAAAACCATCCACACGGCGAATCAGTGCATTTACATGAGCCATTAATATCTTTGGACTGAATGGCTTGGAAATATACTCATCCGCCCCATAGGAAAATCCATTGAGCACATCATTTTCCTCACTTTTGGCTGTGAGCATAATAATGGGAACTTTTGAATTTTCCCGAATTTCCTTGCACACATCATATCCATTAATCTTTGGCATCATAATATCCAAAATCAATAAATCTATATCCTTTTGACTGTAAAATGCATCCAAAGCCGCCTCTCCATCTCCGGCCTCAACCACATCGTATCCTTCTCTAATCAAATAATCACAAACCAATTTTCTAAGTCTGGCCTCATCATCTGCCACCAAAATTTTCTTTTTTGCCATAAAACTGATTCCTTTCCGTCGTTTTCCTATAGTTTACAAACTTATTATGTTCAATATGTGAACTTGACTTTATGGAGTAGAGTTTTCTTCCGCTTTTTTTAGGGCATTTTCACGCTCCGTTAATTTCTCCTGAGACTTCTTTAACTCTTTTTCCCTTTCTGTTAAATCCTGTTCCCATCCTGCATATTTATCCTGTATTTTTTCTTCATAATTTAAAATATTTGGACTATTGCTGGTACCGGCTACCACAAACATTCCAACAATGATTACCAACATAGTAATGCACAAAAAAGTCAAAAGCCTGCATCTCTTTTTATATTTTTCTAAAACAGCATTTCGTCTTTTTTCTCTTTTGGGATTTTCTCTCGATGGTTCTTCTTCCAGCAATTGCTTGTCTGCAAGATAGTTTCGCAATTCCTCCAAAAATGAATTTCCCACAACTGTATGAAAAAGAGCCTTTTCCTGAATCTGAAGGTAAATTTGGAGCACCTTTTCCGGACTGGAGAAATCCATATTCTGTCGAATATAGGTAACCGCCTGCAACTCCTTTTGTGCAACCTTAGCTTCCTCTTTGTCATTAAATGAAAAATCGCCTACTTTATATGCCATAATACTTCCTCATATTCTTTCTTATGTACCAATTAAAAACTATCATATTTAAAAATATTGTGCAAACAATTCCGGGGATTTCTCCTATTTGTCGTTGCAATCTCCTGTAACTCTTTGTAAAATTACATTAAATAGTTAGGCGTTTACAAATAAATGTACGGGAGGTATCACTATGACACTCATTCTTTTAGCGGTAGTTCTTTTTGCCCTGATTACTTTGGTTGGATATTTGATGATGCGTTTTGTCACACATCCAAATCGACCGGATTTTGAAGAAACCCGCCGCTTGGAAATTGCACAAAATTATTGGGGAAATTACGACAGTTTTCCCAAAGAAACCTGGGATATTCAAAGCTATGACGGTACCATATTACATGGTACTTATATTCCGAACAATTCAGATAAATATGTGATTTTTACCCATGGATACAGCTACAATCGACACGGAGCTGTAAAATATGCAAATATTTTTTATGAACTGGGATTCAATATTTATCTTTATGACTTGCGCTACCACGGAGATAACGAACACCAAAAGAATTACTGCACTATGGGCGACGCCGAGAGTCAAGATTTGTCCGCTGTAATTGACGCCATGAAAGAACGTTTCGGACAGGATATTTTTCTGGGAATTCATGGAGAAAGCCTTGGAGCTGCCAGCAGCATTTTAGTTTTAAAAAATCATCAGGATTTATCCTTCTGTATTGCAGATTGTCCGTTTTGCGATTTAAGAACTCTGCTCTACTATCAGGCAAAACAGATGTTTCATATGCCAAAGTTTATGGTTCATGTGGCAAACATTTGTTATCGTATTCTTAAGGGACGAAATTTCTTTCAGATATCGCCCTTGGATGCAGTACGAAAGAATCAGGTTCCGCTCCTGCTTATCCACGGAGAAGATGATGATTTTATACCACCTGAACACAGCGAACGTCTCTTTGCTGCCTGTCCGTCTACGACCATAAAAGAGATACATATGATGCCCGGTGCAAAACATGCCGGTTCTTATGGTGCCAATCCAACTTTATACAAAGAATGGGTAGAGCATTTTTTGCAACGTATTTAAACTCTCTCTAATCAAAAAGTACCAAGTTTCAAAAGTCTTTTCTTCTGTCTTTTGAAACTTGGTACTTTTTATTATTCAAAGATAGTTAAACTAATCCTCTTCTTTCCAAAGGATTTCTTCTTCCACAAATCCTTTTTTCTTTTTCCGTTGAACAACCAATCGGACAAAGAAACCACTACAGAATACCAGAACAGACACCAGCCAACCACCAATCAGTTCTGCCCAAAGGGCATATCCATAATGTCCGCCCTTGATTGCAAACAAATCATACAGATTCCATACAAACAAAATGGAAAGTACAATCGGCGCTATAAATCTGACAGATGCTCTAAACCAAAATCTTGGCATCTTGAATTTGTTGGTATTCCTGTTAATTTGTTTCAGAACTTTATCCGGATCAAAAAGCCATCCCACTGTAATACATTCTAAAACACCAATCACAATCAAATTGATCTGATTGGTCCAGTTATCTACAATGTCAAGCCATGCCAAACCGGCTCTTGTGGTATAAATCAACGAAATAATACCGGCAATAATACAGATAACCCGAGTTGTCTTTCTGCTGTCCAATTTAAACTTATCTGACACGGATGCGGAAACTCCCTCCACAATGGAGAATGCCGAATCAATCGCCAATGTAACCAGCATCAAATAAAAAATCACGCCAAACAATGCGTTCACCCAACCAACACTTGTGAGATTTACAATGGTCTGAGGATAAATAATAAACGCTGTTGCAATACCGGATGCTGAAATATCATCAAGCATTCCCACACCTCCCATAGTGGAGAACATAACGATACCGGACAACACGCTTACTGCCGCATCTGAAGCTGCAATAATAATAGCATCCTCTGCAATATTGGCATCCTCACTCAAATAAGAACCATAAGCAAACATAATTGCCATCATAATAGATAAACTATAAAAAACCTGACCGAAAGCATCCACCAAGAGAGATGGATCTGCAAAAGCCTCCAACTGCGGGACAAAGAATCTCTGCAATCCCTCCATGGCGCCATCCATAGTACAACCCTTAACTGCCATAATTAAAAGAAGTACTACCGGCATAATCACCGTATATTTTACAACTTTGCCCACACTGTTGGCACCATTTCGGATGCAATAATAAATGGCTCCCCAGGCAACCAACGCTGAAATAAATACCGGAAGAGGAATGGTATACCCCTTTACATCCCAGGTTGTCTGAGTCAAATTCGCAAATACCTGACTAGCGGATTGTACATCACCAGTCATCCCTGCAAACTTTAGTGCACCAAACACCATTAACAACACCCAGGCAAACACGATTGCGTAATAGGTGACAATCACAAATGCATTTGCTGTAGCTGCCCATCCCACAAACTCCATTTTGCGGTTAATACCTCTCATGGATTCTCCCGCACCTTTATGAAATTTTCGGGCAATTGAAATCTCCATCATTAAAAGTGGAATGCCTATCAAAAATAAAGCCACCAAATACACAAGCAAGAAGGTTCCTCCGCCGTGTTTTGCCGCTAATCCCGGAAATCGCCATGCGTTGCCCAATCCTACCGCCGAACCTATAGAAGCCAAAATAAAGGTGCTTCTGGAGGCCCACATATCTCTCTTTTTTTCCATATCTTCTACTCCCTCTTTTTTATTAAAAACATAGCATAAATGTATCACATAACATTTGTGCTAGTCAAATCACTTCTTTTTACTATTGCAATCCAGAGAAAAAATGTTCCAATCCTGCCCAGGCAGAAATGTAATCTTCTTTTTCAATCTTTCTGAGACATTCCTGACATGCTTCCTCCACAGATTCTCCCTGATAAGAATACTGTCTGATATTCTCAACAATTTGAATCATCTTATCCTTTTCCAAAAGATAAGCCGAATCTTCCATCTCGTCCAAACTTGCATGAAGCATTTCCTGAGAAATAGCTTCCGACAATTGACCTCGCTCTGCAATGGCAGATGCACTCTCTCCATTTTTTTCTGATTCCTCAATGTGATAGTAAGCTTTTAATGTCTCTATCAACACCGTATAGGCATCCACCAGTTCCTGATGGTGCTCTAAAATATAGGTAATATCCTTATCTTTTCCGGCATGTTCTAACCGCTTTGCCTTTTCCGACACTTCTCTGGCACCAATAGATAACAGAGAACTTTTCACCCCATGAACCTCGATAGTATATTCCTCCCATTGCTGTCCATCAAAAAGCTTCTGTAAATTTTCCCAGTTCTTATTTCCTTTTTGGGCATAATCCCGCAAAATAAGTTCATAGGATTCTTCACCTCCGCAATAAGTGATGCCTAATTCCATATCTAGTCCTTTTATGTCATCCTCTACTCTGTCATTCCTTGCCTCTTTATCCTTGGGCTTTTTGTTTTCGTTGCAGGAAATCCATTTTTCTCTCGGAATACAAGAGTGCATAATCCTCTCTAACACAGAACTATCCAGTGGTTTCAGCGCCAAATCATTAAAACCAAGTTCCATAAACTCGTCTCGTATTCCCGGCACAATATCAGAAGTCAGTGCAATCATAGGCACTGAATCTGCGCCTTCTTTATCAAGCCTGCGGATAGCCCTCATAGTGTCAACCCCATTCATATCAGGCATCATATAATCCATAAATATCAAATCAAAGTCTTGATTTTCTACGTATTCTATCGCCTTCCTGCCATTATCAGCCGTGACGATTTTCATCTGATATCGGCTTAATAAACGGGATAGGATTTGCAAATTCATCTGGTTATCATCAACAATCAAAACCGATACATCCGGTAAAATATAAGTTCCTGCCACCAACTCCTGTTCTGCATTTTCATGGTTTTCGTCCTCAATGTTTGCGATTAGACTGTCAAACCAAAAAGGTTCCAACACTCTGCGTATTTTTTTGTTTTCTAATGGTTTCTTCGTATAAAATGCAGTAGTCATCACCACATTATGCCACTCTGCCAATCGCTCAAAATAAGTGGCATATTCTTCATATTCCTCTACAGAAATTAAAATATTTTCATAATCCTGCATATGTAGCTGATTCTGAAACTCTACCATAGTGGTACAGAAAACAAATTCAGTACTTAACTGTTCCGACATATGCTCAAATTCGTTCCTGTAATATGAGAGTATTCTCTCATCTCTTTGCCCATTGTCTTCCAAAAAACAAATCGTTTTTTTCCCATAAGAGTCCCGGATATGTGTTTCATCCACAACTTCCTGCGGCAGAATAATTGTCACCACTGTCCCCTTGCCCACTTCACTATTGAAACTAATGGTTCCTCTCATCCACTCTAAGAGTGTATGGGTCATGAGAAGCCCCAGTCCGATTCCCTGATAATTGGTAAAGAAATCATCATCAAACTGTACAAAAGCTTCCTGCATCCGAATAAGGAATTCCGGTGACATTCCACAGCCGGTATCTGCTACAGTAATCAACAAACACGTTCCTGACTCGTCAGAACTCTTGGTAATACTGCAACTCACCCCACCATTTTTTGTATATTTAATGGCATTGTTCATCACATTATTAACAATCCGAAGAACACGCCTTTCATCTCCTTTTAAAACCCTTGGCAAAGTGGCATCCACATCAAAAATTACATCTATATTTTTCGAGCCTTTCATGGCCATACTGATGCTGACCAGACGCTGAATAAAATCTCTGGTTTCATAATCCTGTTTTTCTATGGATATTGTTTCCTGTTGCATTAAGGAATAATCCGTTAAATCCTCCACATTTCCCACCATCCAAGACTCTGCCGCCTGGATAAATTGAATATTATTGTGGAGATAATCAACATCCTGCTCATGCCTCAATCCCTCACATACCTCACGGGATGCGTTAATTGGATTTTTTATTTCCTGACTCATCTTTACAAGAAAATCCCGCTTACTTCTCTGGGTATATTCCAATTTATGCAGAGTCTTAACCAGATTTCTCTGAGCAATATTCCTTTGTTTTAGCCACATATACAACACATAATCAATGACATATACAGAAATCACCGGGAAGAAAAAATCCCAAAAAGACTCTATATCTATCATCTTGTTAACAAATACACCCGCACCGTGATGGGCAAAACATATGGTTTCTAAAACAATTGGTATCACAATAATTTTGTCAATTCCGTAAAGTCCGGCTGTCACAGTAATAGCAATCAAAAAAACCAGTGCAATGGATGTAAGGCTCGTGTGGACATAGACATGAGCGACAACAAAATGCGCTAAAAAAACGGTGATAAAAGCCCGTACTTTATAATCAAATGGTTTAAAAAAGTACAGACCTATACCACCGCCTATGGCCAACATATCCAATATGAGATACATCGGAGACCACTGCTTGATAATAAATCCAAAGAAAAGTGCAATGTAAAGCAAAGTGTACACCATTGCAACACAGCGTTCAATTCCCCTTTGTTCCGCTGACATTTTTGCTTTTCCTCTCACAGTGTCTCCTCCAATGCATCATAGAATTTTAAAAAATTAGTATTTTCCGAATCCATCCCCTAAGTTAATAACCGGTTCGCCACTTTCTTCGTTCTGCTCCTCGGTCTCATAATAGGTGTTTGTTCTGGTGTTATCGCCTAAATGATAAGTCGACAACAGTTCCTGCATACGATTTGCCTGATTAGACAATTCTATGCTAGCTGCAGCACACTGCTCACTGGTAGCAGAATTGTTTTGAACCACCTGAGAAACCTGATCAATAGCCTG
>JALELK010000108.1 GCA_022768745.1 Lachnospiraceae bacterium | reverse complement strand
TGTTGTTTGTGGTAGTGGTGGTAATTGTGATAGACTGGATTTGTTAAAACAGTGCTGACAGCACCACATATACGATGAGGGACATCTTATAATATGCTTATCAACCGGAAAGGAGGTAAGCAGGATGCCAAATTATATTATCAACATCAAGAAAACCGATGGTGTCTACAATGAGGTTCATACCACAGATTGTGCGTATCGGCCTCAGGTGCAAAACCAGGACGATTTGGGCTGGCATGTGAATGGTGTAGATGCAGTTCGTTATGCACAGCAGAACGGCTATCCGGCAGCAGACGGATGCCAGCATTGTTCCCCGGAAGCCCACCGTGGTTAGACCATTAGGGACGGATACCAATGGCTCGATGATGTGTCCCTAATGGCTCAAATGTCTGTCCCCCTTTGGACTGATTAAGAATTTAAAATGGATTAAGCCGAAAAAGTTAAGGATGAAAAACGACTATGAGGTATCAAAAAACAATTACTGCAAATTTCATTGAGCGTCCCAACCGATTTATCGCGCATGTGGAAATTGAAGGAAAAACAGAAACTGTCCATGTAAAAAACACTGGCCGTTGTCGGGAACTTCTGGTTCCCGGATGCAAGGTAATTCTGGCAGTGGCGGATAATCCGAACCGCAAAACAAAGTATGATTTGGTGGCGGTGTACAAGCCGGGATTGGGATTGGTAAATATGGATTCCCAAGCTCCAAATGCTGTGGTGGGAGAATATTTAGCAGGAAAAGAGGAAATCACCTTTATCAAACCGGAGTACAAATTTGGAGATTCCAGAATAGATTTTTACTTTGAAAAGGGTGAGGTGCGCTGTCTGATGGAAGTTAAGGGTGTCACTTTGGAGCGGGATGGTGTTGCCTATTTTCCGGATGCACCGACCCAGCGGGGGGCAAAACATCTTCGAGAATTAATAAAGGCAAAAGAGCAGGGCTATGAAGCCTGTTTGGCCTTTGTGATTCAGATGGAAGGACTTTACGAGGTACTTCCGGCCCGAGATATCGATCCTGATTTTTCGAAGGCCTATGACGACGCAGTATCAGCGGGCGTCAAGGTTTTAGCGCTTCCATGCAAGGTGTGGGAAGACGGACTGACCATTAGGGACGGATACTAATGGCTCGAATGTCTGTCCCTAATGGCTCGAAAATAGTAAAAAACAGAATAACTCTTGCGGATATGCTTTGCTGGGTGTTATAATCCAACAAAGCATATTTATTTCTAGAAAAAGATTCTATTTATGGTTGGATTGATGAATCCGGCACATCTCTATAAATCTATTCTTTATTCGAAAATCTATGCTTTTATTCCACGGACAATAAGAGCAGGATTTTTGACAAAAGATGTACAAGTATACGGAGGCATAGGCAAAAACTCCTGCGAGCTAACAATCAAAGGAGGAAGGTTTATGAGGATTGTGTCATTAAAAGAAGATTATGTATTTAAGGAGTTTATGTCTAACGAGGTGGTCAGAAAATATTTTTTGTCTGCTACATTAGGAGTTCCGGTGGAGTCAATTCGCTCAGTTCGGTTGATAAATACATTTTTGAGTCGAAAATGGAGAATGCAAAAACAGGGAATATTAGACGTACAGATAGAGTTTAATGACGATACCAAAGTCAATATTGAAATGCAGGTGGCAAAACAGCGTAATTGGAAGAAGCGCAACCTTTTTTATTTATCCAAGATGTATACAGATGATATCCGGTGGGGAGAAGATTACGACCATCTGCGCCGATGTGTCGGGATTAGTATTTTAGATTACAATCTGACAGAAGAACCCTATGGACACCATGTGTATCGTATGCGTGATAATCAAGGAAATGATTTTACGGATTTGTTCGAGTTACACATAATTGAGTTAAAAAAGAATTTCTCGTCGGAGGATGATCTGTCAGACTGGGTGAAACTTTTCAATGCAACCACGGAGGAGGAACTGGATATGATTAAAACAAATAATATAGGGATACGAACAGGTATGAAAATGATGAGAGAGATGAGTTTGACCAGACGAATTCGATATATCATAGAGGCTAAAGAGAAGGCGAGACGTGACCGTGTTGCTGAGTTACAATATCTGCAGGATGAAGCAATGGAGAAAGGTTTAGAACAAGGCTTAGAGAAAGGTTTAGAACAAGGTTTAGAACAAGGGCTAGAACAGGGTTTAGAACAAGGGCTGGAGCAGGGACTGGAGCAAGGCCAGGAAATGGTGAGAGTCTTGTTTGCGAAGCTCATTGAAGATAACAGAATAGAAGATATGAAACAGGCGACAAAAGATAAAGAATATCAAAAACGTCTGATGGAGGAATATGATATCAAATAAAAGATACCGGGGCTGTTATATAACAGCCTCGGTATTTGGGTTTATA
Source organism: Lachnospiraceae bacterium (assembly GCA_022768745.1). GTDB lineage: Bacteria > Bacillota > Clostridia > Lachnospirales > Lachnospiraceae > Pararoseburia. Next base: position 2,461 of record JALELK010000108.1, on the reverse strand, counting down.
ACAAACAAATCTGCTCTGGTTTGTTTTTGCTGGAGTTCCTTGAAGCGGTTTGTTGAAATCATATATCTATTTTTCCTGTCAAAAATGTAAACAATGCGCTTGGTCATATTGGGCGCTTCCGGATGCTCGTCTATGTATAAAGTGGCCATATATTTTTCTTTCAATGCCCACAAATCCATAAGGCCAATTCCGCTTCCGCCGGTATCCAGATGTGTGGAAGCTTTCTGGAGTCCGAGATTCATATAGGTGTCAAGTTCAAAAGGTATTCCACTATCAGAAATGGAGATGGTAGGAATGCCTTTTATTTTTAGCATAGAGAGTTCTATTACACCGCCACCACCAAAACGAGTGGCGATAATTGCGTTTTCTAAAGTGTCAGATAAAAGATGCGCCAAATCATTTTCTCTCAACTCTGTGACATTATTTTCGAAGAAATCCTTTCCATAATGAAAATGAAATTCAATTTTGTTTTCTGCGGCTTCTTTTGACATGTAGGTAATCATTGCATCGATGCCCGCATGACCTGTTTGAGGAAGAGGTGATGGAGTGGCAGACTTGGTGTTCAGTAATACCTGGCGATCCTCATGTATTTCCGAAATTTGCGAGGACAGGGAGGCTCCCAAAGACTGAAGTTCAGAAGTTGGAAGCACTGCCGAGGAGACGAGATACTGAGAGATAGAATCAGCCATAGCATTCACAAGGCGGTTATCTTTATGAATGATTTTCCCCATCCGCTCATTTTGTTCCTCTAATTGTTTAATGTAGGTTTGCTGCTCTGTCTGAGAGGTGCGGAGTGACTCAACTTCCAAGACACGTAGTCGCTCTCGGTAGGATTTTGTAATCTGTGCTCGCCACCAGAGGACAAGAATGAATGCAAACAAAAGAAGCATAAACATTCGCATCAGCCGGACATACGAAAGAGAAAAATCTGTCATTTGTTCGTGGGTCAGAATGCAAATTGCGAAGAGGGAAAGAATGCTACCAATATTTATGACCTGTTGCTTACGCAAAAATATAAATGAATTTTGAAATCTATGCGAATGAAAAAATAAATATAAAAGACATGGTTGCAAGAAAGAAACACAAATCATTATGACCGAGACCCAAGATTGATGTTGAGGGAGGTGAAGTGGGGAAAATACTGTGGCTACAAGCAAAAGTAGAACCTCATAGATAAACAGATTAATCCCATATGATAGGAGAGTAGAGCAAAAACAATAGGAGACGGACATAGTTGATAAAAGAAGTATCACTAGAGAAAAGGATAAGGCAGGTACAAAATAAGAAACTTCAGGAATATATTGCTTCAAAAGTATTGTTTCGACGGAAAATAATAAAACAAGCAGATATTCAAATTTGCGTTGAATAATCTGATTTTGTTTCGTGAGAAATGCCTCCGTTTTGAAACAGCAAAAGAAAAATACAAGGTTTTTAATAAAAGAAATAATCATAATAAATTCTCCAAATTATAACAAAAATAAACAGTGAATAACTAATCAGATAAATTATGCTTTTGAATTACTTTACCTCCATAAGGAGGTGAGTAAAATGTTAGAATGGATTATGTACATTTGGTCTGCTGCAAATAAACGATAATCACACCTCATTCCTGAACTTATTTGCATAATAGTAAATAAACTCAGTCAATGTAGGTACACCGCGGTCGTAGTTGATGACGGCAGTATAGTACTGCAACAAATCCTCTGTGTTTCCGTTGGACCAGGCACGATTGATGGCGTTTTGCATAGCACGTTCCACGCTGGCAGGAGTTTTGCTGTGTTTGCCGGCAACGATACGTGATAAGTTTGGGCCCGGCTCATGGATAGCAAGAAGAATTGCATCGGTTAAATACTGGTAACCCACAGCCTTTGGGCTAATGCCGATATGATCCAATTCACGATGGATACGAATAGTCAGTTTGCGGTCGACGTCTGCAGGAGTCTGCGGTGCGGTTGTGGTAGATGGGGAATGCCGCTGGATGGCGTTTCTCATCATACGCAACAATTCAATCGGCTTTTGACCGGAATAGTCTGTTTCATATTTGCTGATAATAAAATCAGCCCCCAGTTGGCGTGCAGCCTCCAAGGTAACGTTGCTGGTATTCTGTGTGGTAATCAGGACATAAGGAATGTGTTCCAGAGCCATATCGTGTAATCTTGAAAGGAAGAAAATTCCATTTCCTCCACCTACGTGTAATTCCAAATCCAAGATAATTGCATCAGGCATATGGTATTTTACAAGCTCTAAGGCTTTTGTGGCGTCATTTGTGACGGCTACCAGGCTGATATCATCTAATCTGTCTACATAAGCGCGGATCTCCTCGCAAGCATTTTCGTCATCTTCTATTAATAAAACTGTTAGTTCTTGTTGTGTATTCATGAAAATAGCCCTCCTTTTCTTTTTCCCTATTATAAGACAATTTTTCTGCCGACACAACGAATATCAACGTGAACCAACAAAA
>JALELK010000061.1 GCA_022768745.1 Lachnospiraceae bacterium | reverse complement strand
CCTTCGAAGGAGGCAGATGCTTCTCCGATGGAGAGTTTACCGTCAGAAAGAATAACAGGTTTTTCATAAGTAATAAAATTAAGAATAACATCTTGTGCATTTGTATGGTCTTCCAATACGATAGTGTTGGAAGACTTTTTTATTTCAGGGAGAAGGAGGATGCCTATGGCAGAAAAACTCCGGCTGTACAGATTGCATATCTAAAGAAAAATCAACATGAGTTTAAAAAGAGCAATTAGGATCATTCTGATTGCTCCTTTCTTTTTTAGGCATAATGTAAGGAGAAGATTAACAGAAAAGGCATTGCATACAGGGATTCTATGCTGATAGAATAGAGTCAGATATATTGTAGCGGAATGGAGTGAAGAATATGTTGATCAGAACAGCCACGATAGAAGATCTGCAGCAGATCGCTGAGGTAGAGGCAGCCTGTTTTCCACCAGCGGAGGCAGCAACTGAGGATGAATTTGTGCAGAGACTGGAATATTATAAGGAACATTTCTGGCTCATGTTTGACGGTGACAGACTCATAGCCTTTGTAGATGGCATGGCAACAGACCAGAAGGATCTGACAGATGAGATGTATGAAAAGGCATCCATGCATGATGAAAAAGGCAGTTGGCAGATGGTGTTTGGTGTGAATACGATTCCTTCCTATCGTAGAAAAGGCTATGCAGGTGAACTGATCCGGAGAGCCATTGAGGATGCCAGGGCGCAGGGAAGAAAAGGACTGGTCTTAACCTGCAAGGACAGGCTTATTCCTTATTATTCAAAGTTTGGCTTTGTATTGGAAGGGGTATCGGAGTCAGTTCATGGCAATGTAGTGTGGAACCAGATGAGACTGACTTTCCCGGCATAATTGTATTTTTGACATTTCAGGGAAACCATGGCACAATGAGTAAAGAGAATTTTGCACAGGAAAGATGAGGAATTATCATAATACAGGAAAAATGTCCTTATGTAGAGAAATGTGGAGCTTGTCATATGGGACAGACCACATATGAAGTAGAGCTGGCGGCCAAGAAAGAGCTGGTGGAGAGCTATATCGGAAAGTACTGCAAAAACATCCATGATGTTGTTGGAATGTACTATCCTTTTCATTATAGTAATAAAGTCCATGCAGTGTTTGGAAGATTGAAGGATGAAGTCATTGCGGGAACATACAGCGAAGGAACACCTAAAAAAGATATGTCTCTTAAAATACAGATAATGGTAACAATAGGAATAATCGTGTTTGGTTTTGCACTTGGTGTTTTCCAAATTATGCCACATTTTGGGTAATGAAAATTCCGATTTGTTGCTCAATTTCATATTTAAATTGTACCAAGTCGCAGCTAGCGCGACGGCTCGCCCCAGTTACGTGAAAATCACCACCTGTTTTTTGTGATGTTACTTTATCTTTCACTTATATCAGGAGGTTATTTCATGGATTATTTAAAACGCTATTAAAAAATGATTTCTCTTCGTGGTCTTACCGACCATACAATGAAATCTTACCAGACTTATATTTCTGTTTATCTCAATTATATCGAGAATACCCTTCACAAAACGCCTTCGCAGGTCTCTTACAAAGAACAGCGGCGGTTTCTTGAGATCCTTCAAAACAAACGGAATCTTTCTGACCGTTACGCCATCCTTTCCAAACAGACGCTTGATTGTCTTGGAAAGTATACCCATCGGATTGCCATCAGCAATCACCGCATTATCCGCATGGATGATGAAACCGTCACCTCCTTTGTAAAAGATTACCGAAACAAAGGAGAAATCGAAAATGGTGTAAACGAAGAGGCAGTTCACTGGAATGTCAAAACTGCTTTTTCGTTTACCCCATCATCGATTCTAACCTAAAGAATTTTTACGTATATTATGAGGTGTTGCACCATATATTTGTTTGAATTTTTGATAAAAAAAACCAATATTATGATATCCTGCCTGATGGCTGATCGCTTCAACTGATAAGTCTGTTGAAATAAGCAAATCATAAGCCCGATGTACTCTACTTTCCTGAATATAGTTTGATAAATTCATTTTCATCTCTTTTTTAAATAGACGATTTAGATAATCGGGATTGTAATTAAATTTTTCAGATATATCATTTACAGAGACTGTAGGTAATGTATTTTGTATGTACTCGCATATGGATTTTACAATTGCTGCATGTAACTCTTTTTTGTCAATTTGTGCAATATGAATTTGATATTCTTTTGTAAGTAAATCAATAATGCGTTCTACGTATCCTATTAGAAGCCTTTTCTTGCCGGGAAGTTCATCCATCAATTCTTGCATAATCAACTCAAAAGTGGAAGCGGTTCTCGTTATTTTTTGCTTGATAGGTGAAAAAAGCATATATAAATATTCAGTTCTTTTTTGATTAATTAGCTTTTTGAGATAAAATGTATAATCCTCAGATGGTGATGAAATACTATACTGGTCAAAAAAGAGATCATCAATTCCTAAACATAGTATAACGGTGTTTTGAGTATAAAGATATTCGGAGTGTACTGTTTCTGTATTAATAAGACATATTTCATTGGAATGAAATGTAATGGATTTTCCACTGATCTGCATAGAAAGCGTACCTTCGATAACAAAGATAAGCTCTACATAATTATGAGAATGTGCAGTAGTCTGCATTCCATTTGAAAATTGAATTTTAGCACAATGAATTTGTTTCACGTTCATAGGAAGATAGGCGATATGTTGTATACCTTCTATGGAAGTTGTCCATGCAGATATAGAAATTAAGTCCTGTAATCCTCGATGAAAACTGTTAAGAGTAGAAGCTAAGCCGCTATGCATGAATAAATATTGGTCATAATTCAAACTCTGTCCGGGAAAGAAGTTATTTTTTTCTACAAAATTGTTGATACTACTTTTCAGATTCATAGTATTTCCTCGAATGTTTTATTGGCAACCTAAATTTCAGAAATTATTACATAATTATTATATGTCGGATTTGGTAAATGTGCAAACAATTTATTGTCGGCAAAAGAAATTGTATATATCAGGAAAATGTCGGATTATTATATTGTAAAATATAATAATAAGATTCAAGGAGGTAGAGATGAAAAAAGTTGATTTTAATAAGGGATGGTTATTACAAAAGAATGGTAGTGCAAAGACGCAGGAAGTCAACCTTCCTCATGATGCGATGCTGGCGGAAGAGCGAAACAAGGATGTGTTGACTGGTGGCGCAAGTGCATATTTTGATGGTGGAAAGTATTATTATAGAAAAAAATTAGTGTTGCCTGAGGAGTGGCGAAATAAGACAATGATTTTGTCATGCGAGGGCGTTTATCAAAATGCACAGGTCAGTGTAAATAATCAGGTTATTACAAAATGGCCATACGGATATTCTGGCTTTTACGTTGACATGACGGAGCATTTATCTCAGACAGACGAAAATATAATTGAGATCATTGCGGATAACGAAAAGGTACCAAACAGTAGATGGTATTCAGGAGGCGGCGTGTATCGAGAAGTAAATCTGCTGATCGCGGGGCAATCCTACATAAAACCGGAAGGGGTTAGGGTTACAACAACAGGAAACGGTCAGGTGCAGGTCTTAACAGATATAGTCGGAGAGGGAGATGTTGAGGTTGAGATTCTGGATGGAATGAAAGCTGTTGCATCGGGAACAGGCAGGAAATTGGATTTGATCATAAAAGATCCTGTTTTATGGGATGAAGAAAATCCACATTTATATACTTGTAAAGTTATGTTAAAAGAAAAAGAGCAAAAGATAGATGAAGAGACGATACGCTTTGGGATACGGACTTTGGCATGGAGTGGGAAAGGATTTTTTGTAAATGGAAAGGAGACTTTGCTAAGGGGAGCATGTATCCATCATGACAATGGGATTCTTGGAGCCTGCGGATTTAAGGATGCAGAATACAGGCGTATTAAGATTTTGAAAGAAGCGGGATTTAATGCAATTAGAAGTTCCCATAATCCTGTCTCAAAGGCAATGCTGGATGCCTGTGATGAGTTGGGAATCTATGTTATGGATGAACTCTGTGATTACTGGCTGATTCATAAAAATCCATATGACCATGCCGGAGATACGTTTTTACAGTGGTGGAAGAAGGATGTGGATGCTATGATCGGAAAAGATTATAACCATCCTTCGGTGATTATGTACTCTATCGGAAACGAAATCTCCGAGCTTGGTACGCTGGAAGGACAGAAACTCTGTAAGGAAATATCAGATTATGTAAGACGAGCAGATGAAACAAGGGCTGTCACTTGTGGGATTAATTTAATGCTGGCGTCTATGGCAGCAAAAGGCAGTGGCATTTATGGGGAAAAAAAGAACGGAAAGGAAAATAAAAATGGTAGCATGGCTATGGACAGTATGCCGACCAGTGCGCTTTACAATGTTCTGATGAATAAGATGGGAGGCGTGATTGATAAGATGGCTTCCAAACCGGCAGCTGATAAAGTTTGTGATATTATTGATCCTTTTTTGGATATACCGGGATATAATTATGCGACTTCGCGATATGAAAAAGAAGCTCAGAACCATCCGGAACGGTGTATTGTAGGGTCGGAAACTCTGCCCCTTTCCCTGTATAAAAACTGGCAGCTAGTTAAAAAATGTGCAAACCTGATTGGTGATTTTATGTGGACGGGCTGGGACTACCTTGGGGAGACCGGGCTTGGTACAATCAGATATGTTAAAAAAGAAACCGGTGAGAACATCTATCCCGGACTGGCAATACTGGCAGGATGTGGCGTTATAGATATCTGCGGAATGCAAAGACCGGAGACGGGATGGAACAGGATAATCTGGGGATTGCAGGATAAACCGGTCATTGCGGTTGATCCGGTTATAAACGGCAAATACAAACGGGCATCATCTATGTGGCGGAATACGGACGCGGTGGAAAGCTGGTCATGGGAAGGCTGCGAAGGCTGCAAAACCAATGTTACCGTTTATACATCCGCACCAAAAGCGGAGTTATATTGTAATGGAAAAAGGATTGCCTCGGCAAAGGTGAAGGAGTGTAAGGCAGTCTTTAAAAGGATTGAATATGTTCCGGGAACGCTTTCTGCCATTGTGTATGATGAAAACGGTAAAGAAATTGACAGGGCAGAGCTGTTTTCCGCCATTGGAAAAACAATGATACAGCTTGTATGCGACAAGCAGAAAATAAGAAGCAATGGGCAGGATTTATGTTTTATTGAGGTTTCTCTTATCGGTGAGAACGGAATAATAAAAGCATCGGCAGATCAAATGTTGACCGTTCAGGTAGAGGGAAGTGGTGTTTTACAGGGGTTTGGATCGGCAGTTCCCAATACAAATGAAAATTTTACAGATGGCAGATACAGAACGTATCATGGAAGGGCCCTTATAGCGGTAAGGGCTGGATATGAACCCGGAGAAATAAAAGTTACTGTAAAGGGGGAAGGGCTTAGAGATAGAGAAACTAAAATTTCTGTTGTCGGTACATTATAAGGGTAGTACATATCGGAATTACTTGCTTGTCATAGTGGATACTATGTAAAGCTTTACATAGTATCCACTGCATCGTATCCGGCGGCGGCATTACAACGGATGGGAAGATCCGTAAATCAAAAGGAAAGTTTTTTATCCCCGTGTTTGTGTTACGGGATAAATTTAAGGGAAAATTCCTATACCATCTGAATGCCTTGTACCAGTCAGGGATTCTGAAAGTCCCCTTTTCCCTCTCCGAGCAAGAAGCATACTTTTGCTGGAATACCTTTAAAGACTCCCTCTATCAGAAAGACTGGTGCCCTTATATCAAAGAAACATTCAATGGATTTGGCAATGCAATCGAATATCTTGGACGCTATACCCACAAGGTTGCTATCTCTAACAGCCGGATCATTTCTGTCACGGAAATCCAAAAATCTGAAGCTTATTTTTAAACTTCAAGGATATCAGAAGTTTAAGCAGCGGTATGCCAGTCTCGGAATGACGGATCTCCTAAGCGCTAGTTGTGGGTTCAATTCCCGCCGGGAACATCGATTTTTTGCAACAATGATCGTAAAAATTCATTGTTGCATTTTTTATTTTATGGTGCTTGCGAGCACCGAAGAAATATAAAAATGAGTAATTGGAGCACCGAAAAGACAAAACGGGAACCGAGAACTAAATCTATCCAAGTACCTAATGGAGATAACTAAAGTGTAGGATAAGATTTAGGTTGTCAATGAATGTAAAAATGGTTTTCTTGCTTGAAGAAAACAGGCCTGACGAAGTATCGCTCAGATTGTGTTTTCATCCCTCTATATATCTAAACGCAGGGAGGAAAAATACAGCGGAAAAAAGAAAAACATGAAAAAGAAACCGTGCGATATTACGGTCTTGTAGTGCGCACGGTTTTTTAGTAATATATAGTTAGACGAAGCTAACACATATGCGATATACAGAACAATCTAAAAGAGGACTGTGAGAAAAGCCTAAAGGAGGCCAGCTATGAAATTTTATGAAAGTGGAGACAGTAGTAAACCGGTAATATTTTTATTTCCTGGTACCTGTTGCCTGTATAGCAACTTTGAACATGTATTGGATGGATTACATTCTTATTTTTACACGATAACAGTTTCTTATGATGGATTTGATCCAAATGAGAAAACAGAATTTTATTCAATGGAAGATGAATGCGAAAAGATTGAGCAGGAAATCAAGAAAAAGTATTGTGGAAGAATTAAAGCAGTGGAAGGCGACAAACAATGAAAGAAAAAGTGAATGTGACAGGTGTACCGGAAACGATGGTACAGACCCTGTATGCAAGAGCAAAAGAAACAAAAAAACAAAATGCGAAGATCAAGGACGAGATTGCTGTAGAACTTGTGGAAAGGCTTGATTATGATTTTTCCAGAGCGGATAAAGATAGTGCCATGATTTATGGTGTGATTGCAAGGACAATTGTATTAGACCGGATGGTCAGGCAATATTTGGAGAAGCATGAAAATACAGTTGTTGTAAATATTGCATGCGGACTGGATACCAGATGTTATCGTATGAAGGAAAAATATCTGCGCTGGTACAATGTAGATTTGCCGGAGACTATGAAGATAAGGCAGCAGTTTCTTCCGGAAACGGATCCAATCTATCAGATTGCAAAGTCTGCAATGGATGATTCCTACGTGGACGATATAGATTATCATGGGGAAAATGTTCTGGTAGTAATTGAAGGACTTACTATGTATTTGTGTGAGAAGGACATCAGAAAGATGTTTTCTATTATTGAAAAATCATTTCAGAAAATAACTGTAATGGTCGAAACCATGTCACCATTTGTTGTAAAACATGTGAAAGAAAAATCTATAGAGGGCAGCAATGCAAAATTCACATGGGGAGTTAAGAACGGAACAGAACTACAAAAGATTGCAGCAAATTTTTCTATCCTGCATGAAGTCAGTCTGGTTGAGGGTATGAAAGAACTTATGCCGATTTATCATGTGATTGGGAAGATTCCGGCTATTCGGAATATTTCGAATAAAATAATAGTTTTGGAGAAGAGTGGTTGATATTAAAGAGGTGATACAGATGAAGAAATGATCAAGATTGAAAAAATTCATGGAACATTATTGCTAATTGGCGCTGAAGATGATGTGCTGTGGGATACTGCAAAATATATATGCCGTATGGAGCTGCGTATGAAAGAGCGTCCCCATACATGCAGGCTGGAATCTGTTATTTATGATCATGCGACCCATTTCGTTTTTCCGGAGAGTATGTTAAAGGCGATGCTGCCAATTGGTTCTGGAATCTTTATGAAACTGGTATTTCAGGCGGCAAGAAAGTATCCGAAAGAATGTCAGACAGCACGTTTGGATATTGACCAACGGGTGAAAAATGCCATTCTGGAATGGGGTTCGCAATTTATAGAAGAAAGTATGTGTAAATCGGAGTAATGGTCAAAAACCCATCGACATCCGACCTACAGCACGTTATAATATAGTTAATCTAATAAGAAAACCAAGTGATCATTGTTACGAAGCTGAATCGTAATGGTGGCCAACTGAGTGAACTCGATGGAATGGAATGGTTATATCCTCCGGGTGCTCCGAGCACCGGACGAGCACCGAAAGGTGCTTTACAGAGATGAAAACAGGTTTTCTTATTTTGACAGGGAATTACAGAATAGTTAGAAAAATCAAGGCTTTCCTTGACTTGGATTAACTTAGAATTATATATGTTTCCAAGGTGGATTCGAGCTCCTAAGGGGCAGTTGGGGGTCCGATTCCCTCAGGGAACGTTTTTAGCAACAATGATTGAGAAGAATCATTGTTGTTTTATTTATACGGAATTGCATTTATTGAAAAATTTTAGTGTTAGAAATCGTAGAGTAGCGAATATATTTAATCTGGTCCTTCAACATATATTTGACAATAGAAAGAACATCATCAAGGGAATATTCGTTTGATGATGTATTAAAGACGGTTGAAACGATTGGTCTAGAATTGAAGCTAAGGTAATATCGAGGGTTGTGCGAAAAATAAACAAGGAGACAAAAATGAACGAAATAATAAAAAGTCTATACCAACGAAAATCAGTGCGTGTATATGAGGACAAGCCAATTCCAGAAGAAATGAAACGGACGATTCTGGAGGCGGCCACACAGGCTCCCTCCGCAGGTTGTCAGCAGTTGTATACCATATTGGATATCACAGATCAGAACCTGAAGGAAGCCCTGGCAAAAACCTGTGACAACCAGCCCTTTATAGCAAAAGCACCCTTGGTTCTTGTATTTTGCGCGGATTGTAAAAAATGGTATGATGCATTTATAGAAGCGGGATGTCAGCCGAGAAAACCCGGCGTGGGAGATTTGATGCTGGCAGTAACAGACACAACTATTGCGGCGCAGAATGCCGTTGTGGCGGCGGAAAGTTTTGGAATTGGTTCCTGCTATATCGGGGACATTATGGAGAACTGCGAAGAGCAGCGAAAACTCTTAAACCTTCCGGAATTTGTATTCCCCGCTGTTATGCTGGTATTTGGCTGGCCTACAGAACAACAGAAACAGCGCTCCAAGCCACATCGTTTTGAGATGAATCATATTTTGCATGAAAATACCTATCGAAGTATGGATGGGGAAGAGTTAAGAGAGATGTTTGCTGACAAATGTAAAAATCAATCTTTTGAGGATTGGACAACGGCATTTTGCAACCGAAAATATGATTCTGATTTTTCCCGGGAAATGACTCGCTCGGTGGAAAAATATTTGGAGCAGTTTTCAGAAAAAGGTTTATAAGCAAAAGGTGTAGATATGGATTACAATGATTTTTTAAAAGAAAAAGAGAAAATCGAAAAATTTTCTATTGCGGAGCAGAAAAGTTTTTATGAACAGTTACTAAAAAACAAACACGATAAAACGGAAGTTCATGTGATGGCGAGTTTTTGTTACGGACAGTTGGTTATTATATTGCCTTTGGCAGGGATATTTCTTTTTGCGCAGAAAACAAAGAATTCTGAGATAAAATATCGACATCTTTTTCCACCAACGATATAATAAAGGGGAATTTATATGAGATAAAGGTTTTAGATAA
>JALELK010000030.1 GCA_022768745.1 Lachnospiraceae bacterium | reverse complement strand
GGCTTCTCCTAAATCATTTGCATATTTATCAAAGGTTCCAAGTATGTCTGCCTCCGGGTTATTATCCTTCACGCAAGCAGCATATCCGGATACAAAAGCAGCTGCGATGGAAGTTCCGCTATAATATGTATCATCCGATGTATCTTCCGTTCCCTGGTCCTTAATGATTTCTCCCACAGCTGAATAATCTATCTTTTCTCCAAAGTTTGAATACTCAGCAAAAACCTCATTTCTATCTGTGGCTGAAACTGTAATGGCAGAATCAATGTTTCCCGGCATGAAACCTTCCACATCCGATGCATCATTTCCTGCCGATACCACAACAATAATCCCTTTTTCTGTTGCTTTATTGATGGCATGGGTAAGCATCTGAGAGCTTCCCACTCCACTCATAGAAAGGTTAATCACATCGGCTCCCAAATCAATGGCTCTCATTATGGCATCATATACCTGTCCTACGGTAGAATATCCATTATCATCAAATGCCTTGATAGGCAAAATCTTGACCTTCTCTGTAGTCTGAGATGCAATAATCTCTGTCATCAGAGTTCCGTGACCATTCACATCTGTAACAGACATATCTGTCCCATCTGCAATTCGTCCGGAAATTACATTTAAATCACAACCGGTATCAATCACTGCCACCTTAACGCTCTTTTCCTTTGAGGCAGATTCCACCGCTACCGGTTCCTCATTTAATTCCTCCACTACAGCTATATCTTCTGTAGGGACTTCCGTTGGATTTAACTCCTCCACCTTTTCCGGCTCTTTATCCAACATTTCCACCTGGATATCGTATTCACAGGCAATCCCCATAGCTGTAAACGCATCAAAGGCATTCTTTGACAGTTCGGCTGATTCGTATGTAAGTCTCACAGCTCCGGCCAGTTGTTCTACCGCTACAGCCCCCAAAACATCTTCCGGCACCGTCTCCGATGACAGAAGCAGGATATTAGAGTCTCCTGCAGGCTTTACCTCAGAATCTGTTTGTTCCTCACCATCCTCTACCGGATCCGACTGCTCTTCAACTTTAACAGGCTCTGATATCTGAGTTCCTATCTCATCTGCATAAGTAGTCCCCGGAAACACGGTAGTTATAACAACGCCTATTGCAAGCAACGTCGCCCAAAACCTTTTCACCTTCTGTTTTTTCACGTTTTCGTCCCCCTTTATCTTTTAATCAAAGCTGGCCACATATGTAATATCTTCCGATGTATTGCCAAACTCCGTAATTACTCCTGATGAGTTTTTCAGGCACCAACCAGTAAAGGTTTTTCCTTCCTTTGTCGGGTTCTTCGGAACTACCACTCTGTCTCCCCTTTTAATCCGATACTCCTTATAAAGAGAGTCATCATCTAAAAGGAATCTCACAGACACATAGTCAGCGTCTGTCTGATTATGTTCAAATACCACCGATGTCTCACATTCATTTCTCCCTTCTTTGCCATTAGGATGAGTAAAGGTTTCAATCACTTTAACCCCTAAAATACCCTTTTCATAATCCACCTTAGCCACCTGAATCTCGATGTCCGAATCATTACTGATTTGAACCAATAAGTTCTGAGTAAAGTCTGCGATAAACTCCTCATTACTGCTGATCGGATATGCTTTCTCATTCATGGTTGTTTCCACAGCGTTTTCCACAGCCACAGACAACGCTCTGTCCATATCCCCATCACGAGTCGCTTTTCCATTGATTGTGACAACAATACCAATTCCCAATACAGCAATCAGCCCCACAATCAAACCATAAACCACTTGTTTCATTCCATCCCGCTCCTTCTCCTATATGACATAGAGGTCAAATATTTTTTTCGTAGATCTGTCTTCTTTTACTACAATGCAAATACTATAGTTTCCCGGAGTACGAAGGCAAAGTACATCGTCCCCCAAAATAACTCCCGGCTCCTTCACAATATCCTCCCCGGCACTGTTATAGATGTGTTGGATTTTAATTGGACATTTCTTTCCCTGATACTCCGCAAAAAATATATCCTCCACTTTCGTATTTTCTTGTTCCAAAATCGCCTTTTTGCACCGAACTAAAATCTCCTTTTCTGTAGAATTATCCTGTACAATGTTGCCTCTTATAGGCGTGGTGGCATCTTCCTTAAAGGTGGCTTCCTTTCCAATGGCAGACATAATCCCTTTTGTCTGTTCTCCTGATGTGCCCAGATATATCCCATGCATCAAATAACCTATCGCCAACACACATCCCAAAATGGCTATCGCCATACTTCCATATTCCTGAATCACTCGTTTCATTTTTCCTCCCTATCAACACGCCAACTGCGAAATCTTATATACAAAATCTAAAAAACTTCCTCCGGCACAAAGAAATCCGGTCAGGATCCCCACCACAATTCCCGTACCAAGAATTTCCAGAACCATCTCTCCATACTGCTCTATCACTTCTCTCATATTCTTCTCCTTTCACACACTTACTCTTGCTAAAATGAGAGACAAAAAACCGATAACACTACCGCCAATCATCATAGTAATTACCGTCATTCCATACTCCGTAAACATTTTTTTCATTTTTATCCTCTTTTCAAAAAATATTTCATCTGGCATACGCCCTTAACTGATGCTTTTGCCCTTCTGCCTTGACATAGGGCAAAATGTAGTTATAGACCAGCGTCATATCCACCATATCCGTATAACCATCCCCATTGGTATCCATACTTTTACAGTCCAATTGATAGTTCAGACTTTTTGCCATTGACTGCCACTCTCTGATGGCTGTATCCCGCAAATTCGACTCCTCAACACCTTTAACCGCATCTGTCAGAAAGGCATCTGCTTTCCCTGCATTCACTGCTCCTACAATTAATCCTACGGTGGTAAAAGTAACCATCAACAGACAAAATAATGTCAAAAAACTTTTTGTAATTGCTTCCATACCTCTCTCCTATCCCACACTCATCTGTGGCAGATACATCACGATATACAAAACCATATCTGCCATTACTAACGCCCCTGCCGATAACTGGGGCAACAAAAAATCCACATACATAGAGGCCTGCTGATTTTCATCTGCCTCCTGTTCCGCTTTATCCAGCATCTTGTTGTTCCGAGCAATAATCTCTGCTATTTGGGATTGAAAATCACCCCCTGCTCCCTGAGATAGGGCGTATAACATCTTCATAGAACTTTGAACTTCGGGAATCTTGATTTTTTCATAAAACTCCATATAGGGCTTTGCAGAAATGGGATCTCTCAATAGTTTATCCTTGAGTATCTCCAATTCCGGCACTAAAACTGCCGGAGCTGTGGATATGGACTGAAATAATGCCATCTGCACATTTGTGGTCTGAAGCAAAAGTGCCAAATCCATAAGCCATCTTGGAAACTTCAATAAAATTTCACGTTTTAATCCCCGCTGTGCCAGATACCAATTCAAGCGGTGCTGAAATAGCATCACAATCCCTATGGTGCTCCCCACAGCCACCACCATCTTCAGATGGAAAACATAGCCAAAGACAGCCATCCCCCAAAAGGGCAACGAAAGAAATAATGACTTTTTCTGCTCCTTTGCCGGGTGATAATCCATCACATACCGATAGCGCCTTAACACAACATCATCCGATGTAATTTCCTTTTGTCCCAGCCAATTTGTAGCAAGCTTTCTATTTGTGGAAACATAAATCAACTCATCTAAAATCAGCATCAAAACCGCTATCACCTGATATGCCATACTCCTCGTAATATCAATCTCCATTGGCATAAGGTTGGTGAGCAATCCACTCATAGCAATGGTAACCAAAATGGATAATGTAACGTTTCTCTTTTGTTTTTTCTTTGCTGCCTGAGAGAGACTCACCCGCTCCACCCAGTTTGCCCTGTCTTCCAAAAGCAACTGAATCGTCTTGTCATAAACTCCTCCTGTCTCTTCCACCCGGATAATAAAACGATGTATCGTCTGCAATTTTTCACAAGCATACTCTTTTTCAATTTCTGCCAGGGCAATCTTTGGTGCGTCCTCCCCTTCCTCCGGAGAATTCAAAATATCCAGCGCTCGATTGATACACTCCACCAGCGGGTTTCCCGGTTCATACAGCTGCCGTACATCCTCCAATGACAACTTGATTTTTCCAGTGCCTCGAAAGGAATACAAAAGCTGCTGCATATATTGGGAAATATCTGAAAACCGCCTCTGCTCATAGGCATTTTTACAGGTATGAATCATCAGTCTCGGCACGCAAAATACACCTGCCAAAGCTACCAGAACCATTGCCCAAAGATCCAAACGCAAATATGCCCCCAAGGCTCCACATACTCCCACATAGCCTGCATATCCCAATAAGGTCTGCTTGACTGAGATAGTTGCGTGATATTTTTCCAGTTCTCCCAATAAATTTCGATAGTTTATGTAATAAAAAAAGTTTCCGTTCTTCACTTACATCCTCCCTCTATAATTTCCACGACTTGCGCCTATTCCTTTCATCTCCGGTTCTTCTATATTGTTTTTTACTTCTACATTGAAAAAGGGATTCTCCACTTTTGCTTCCGACATCTTCCTTTGTATTTCCGGTGGCAGGAAGTCCGTTACAAAACGCCCCTCCGAATAAATCACGTGGCAAGTTCCTTTTTCCCTATGCAAATCCCTGGTAAAAAATCCCATCTGGGATATGCGTCGAAATCTCCGCCCGGCTCCATCCATATGAATAGTCACAAGAACCGCCACATCGATAAATTCATACACGTTGTTTTCAAACCGCACCATATCGATGTCGTCCTCCACCATATTCACCATACGTCCCGGCACCTTTGTCACATCGTCTGTGTGCAAGGTGGTCATTCCCGAAACACCGGTGGAAAATCCTTTGATCAGCTCGCGCACCTCATTCCCCCTGGTTTCAGTGATACATAACCATCTGGGATTTTGCTTCAAACTGGCACGAATCGCATCGGTATAGGAAAAGCCCTCCCCTATCCTTATCTGCACGCAATCTGCCTGTGGTTTTAATTGTGCATAATGCCATTCCTGTACATCTTCGATGGTATAAACTCTCTCCTCCTCAGGAATAAACATAGACAAATATTTGGCCAGCTCCGTCTTTCCCGCCTTGGGTTCCCCACATATGACAATGTTCATATGGGCCTTTACGCAATTTGCCAGCAAATGCAATAATTTTTCCTCACAATAATTTGTTTCTACCGCTTTTTTTGAAGTGATTCTGTTTTGCGGCGGGGTTTTTCGAATACAACAGGAAAGTCCCGTTGTAGCTCTGCAATCATGGAGAATACTAATGCGCAAATCCTCCGTTTCCGCCTCTAACACCGGGTTCAATTTATTAAACTGGCAACCATTGAGATTCGCTATTCTCTGCGCAAATCTTCGTATGAAACTCTCATTCACCTCGGTTTTCCCCACCAGCCTTCTCTCATTTGTATTTGTGGTCAGCCACAGTTGTCTCCCATTCCAATCCACATCCGTGATGGAATCATCAACAATAAAAGGCAATAGTGCCCCAAAGTTTTCTTCATTTTCCAAAAAGTTTTCCATAATTTCTCCTTCTATCAAAATAAAACGAAAATCAGCGGAGCCCCACAATGGAGTTCCGCCTATAAATTTGTTCCTATGTCGGAGAAATCGTTGTAAAAAAGTTCGTGATTGCATTAGTGAACTGTGTAGAGACCACACTTCCCCCAATGACCGTACGAATCACAGCAACCAACGCTACAATCGCAACGATTGTGATAATAATTCCACCATACTCCTGAAATACTTCCTTCATAATATTCTTTTTACACACTAAATAACTAACTTGAAAAAACGGCGAATCGCCTCGAAAAAAGATACCACGCTTCCTGTGGTGAGACATATATTATCAATTTTCTTTTTGAAATGCAAGAGGAAAAATTATTGTTTTTATTTTCAGAAAACAAAATAATTGGGATAAAGCCCCAAGGCCTTATCCCAAATCATTAACACTTTTCAGGTTCCGGATAGTCCACACCAAAAGTCTCTACTGTAACTTTTTTCATCTTCTGCTCCTTCAGTGGACGGTCACTGAAATCTGTATCTGTCTCGGCGATTTTGTTTACCACATCCATTCCTTCAATCACCTGACCAAATGCAGCATATTCCCCATCCAAATGTGGGCTGGTCTGGTGCATAATAAAGAACTGGCTTCCTGCAGAATCAGGAATCATAGTACGTGCCATGGAAAGTACACCAGGTGTGTGCTTTAAATCGTTCTGAAATCCGTTGTGAGAAAACTCACCGGCAATGGAATACCCCGGACCGCCGGTACCTGTGCCGGTAGGGTCTCCTCCCTGTAACATAAAACCTTTGATTACACGGTGGAAAATAATTCCATCGTAATATCCCTTCTGTACCAGGGAAATAAAATTATTTACTGTATTCGGAGCCACTTCCGGATACAACTCTGCCTTCATAATATCTCCATTTTCCATCTCAATGGTAACAATTGGATTCTGAGCCATATAAAATTTACCTCTCTTTCAAATAATCTGTTCTCATTATATGAAAAAACTCCCTTTCCGTAAAGTATCAGGTGCAATTCTACCTGCTTTTTGCTACAATACAAGAAAAATCAAGAATCCGGAGAAACGCTTTGAACCGAACCATCACTTATCACATAGAAAAATCATATCAAAACATCTACGAACTGTTAAAGGAAAAAAAGTATCCCCACAAATTAGTTTTGCAACTGAAACAAAATCCCTCTCAGATTCTTTTAAATGGATTTCCCACCAGATTGCAGGTTGAGTTGCAGCCAAATGCTATAGTTGAAATAACAATCAACGAGTTGGAGAGCTCTGGATTTGTGCCCTATTCTCTCCCTCTTGACATCGTTTTCGAGGATGAAGATTTCCTTGTGATTAACAAACCGGCAAGGCTTCCGGTGCACCCTTCCATTGGACATTATGAGGACACTTTAGCCAATGCCCTGGTCTACTATTATCGACAGGAGCCCTCTCCTTTTGTTTACCGCTGTATGAATCGACTAGACAAAGACACCAGCGGTCTGACACTGATTGCAAAAAATCCCTTAAGCGCCGCTTTGATGCAACAACAGGTAAAATCCAGACAACTTCACCGCACCTATCTGGCTGTGGTTGAGGGATCACTGCCCGAAGAAGGCACCATCAATGCTCCCATTGGTCGCGCCGAAGACTCTGTAATTCTCAGAAAAATTGACTTGGAAAACGGACAGCCTGCCATCACTCACTACACCTGTCTGGAACAAAAAAATGGGCTCTCCCTGGCTTCCATCACCTTGGAAACCGGAAGAACCCATCAGATTCGTGTTCATATGTCTTCCATTAGACATCCTTTGCCTGGAGATTTCCTCTATAATCCTGACAACCACCAAATAAAACGTCAGGCTTTGCACTCCCACAGACTCCAATTTACCCATCCTATTACCGGAGAAGCTATGGATTTTCTCGCCCCTCTTCCACAAGATATGCATGAACTATTTTATTCATAGTCTACATATTGTGACAGTTTTCCCACCACAAGAAAGCGTCTGTCATCCTGACCGGCGATACAGGTGGAAAGCACCAACAACCGGTCTGCCTCTGTAATCTGTGCATCCTTTCGCACATGGGTCATCTCGTCTCCAGCCTCCTGACACTTTTTCAATGCGTCATTAAAAGCTAAAACGCCGCCCTGATTTTTTACATCAAACATCTCCGGCAAATAATCATCATTATAATTGTAAACCCCAAGGATTTCATAACAAAACATACCATCTCTGGTTTCCAATGTCATTTCCCTATGTTTTTCAAAAAATGAGGTGTCATCAAAATAGTGCAATGAGCCAAACATAGTGTCTGCTTTCATGTCATGACCATACAAAATGGTAATTCCATCGGTCATATCCTTGCTGTTACATGAATTGCTGTATATGGCACCTGCCACGGAACTCTCCCCATTCATATCATGGGTAAGGTAATAATTATCCTCCGCTCCCTGTAGCACCGGATAATCCACCTTGGTTCCCTCTACACAAATCCAACCATAGATATCCTTATTTATTTCCTGAAGTTTTTCAAAATCATGCCCGACTTTTTTTATCTCAGTCACGTTTTTCTCTTCCTGGCGGAATTTACGATAAACCTCCTCCGCCTGTGACAACTGATATTGACGATATGCCATTCCCCCAACCAGGATGACCACCGCCGAAGCTACCAGAATAAAAAATCCTTTGATTCGTGGGCTTTGTCTCATTTAAAGTTTCTCCAAAATCGTCTTTGCATTGGACAGATATTCATTTTCCACATCAAAAATTCTGCCGGCATCTGCTGCCTTGGCAAATTTCTGATCCATTGGCATTTTTCCTAAAAGGTTCATATTCAAATTCCCTGCCACTTCCTCAATATGGCTGTCACCATAAATATGAATCTCTTCATCACAATTCGGACATTTCACATAGCTGTAGTTTTCCACTACACCTAACACAGGGATATTCATCATCTCTGCCATATTATATGCTTTTTTCACAATCATCTGAACCAATTCCTGGGGAGAAGTGACAATCACAATTCCATCCACCGGAAGTGACTGGAATACTGTAAGAGGCACATCACCGGTTCCCGGAGGCATATCCACAAAGAGATAGTCTACATCTTCCCACTGCACATCTGTCCAGAACTGCTTTACAGCCCCTGCAACTACCGGTCCTCTCCAGATAACCGGAGCTTCCTCATCCTCCAGTAAAAGATTGATAGACATAATCTTAGTTCCATCCTCTGCCTGAATCGGGAACGTACCATTGTCGTCTCCCACTGCAGGACCGTGAATACCAAACATCTTCGGAATGGATGGTCCGGTAATATCAGCATCCAAAATTCCTACATTGTATCCTGCTTTTCTCATCATCGTCGCCAGAGAAGAGGTCACAAAGGATTTTCCCACGCCACCTTTTCCGCTGACAACACCGATTACATGCTTTACTCTTGAATTAGGATTTGGTTCTTCCAAAAAAGAAGTCTTCTTGGAAGAGCATCCTTCACAACTTGATTTTGAACAAGAGGATGCGCTTGCACATCCGTTCTTTTCTTCTGCCATTTTTATTTCCTCCAATTTCTTATTTATAAACATTCGTGTATATCTAAATTTGCATATTCTTCCACAGACACGCTTTCGCTTGGGAAGAAAACATAACAGTACTAAATTCGCACAGCTCATTAAGTGCTGATGTTTTCTTACAGTCTGGTGGAAGAATAGCAAAATTTAGATATACACTTACTTTCACTAATTAATAACTTTATTCTTCTTATCAAAGATTTCTTTTAGTGATTCTGTGTAGGGTGCTGTTGCCACCCCATACTCTGTCACAATGCCGGCGATAAGGCTGTGGTCTGTCACATCAAAGGCGGGATTAAAGATTTTCACGTTCTTCGGTGCCATACGCTCTTTGTACCACATTTCTGCCACTTCCTCCGGCTTGCGCTGTTCGATGACAATGTCATCTCCCGTAGGAGTGTTCATGTCAATAGTAGAGGTAGGTGCACAAATATACACCGGAACCCCATACTGTTTTGCCACTGCTGCCACCACAGAAGTTCCGATTTTGTTCGCTGTATCTCCGTTTGCAGCCACCCGGTCGCATCCCACAAACACCGCATTTACCCAACCATTTTTCATAACCATAGCTGACATATTGTCACAGATTAATGTGGTGTCCACTCCGGATTCCTGAAGTTCAAAAGCGGTCAGTCTCGCCCCCTGTAAAAGAGGTCTTGTCTCATCGCAGAACACACGCAAATGATATCCCTTTTCCTCTGCCACATAAATCGGAGCTGTAGCCGTTCCAAACTGTACGGTAGCCAGTTTTCCCGCATTACAGTGGGTCAATACACCGTCTCCCGGCTTAATCAGGGAAACTCCGTACTCGCCAATCTTTTTGCAGACCTCTACATCCTCATTTCGGATTGCCACTGCCTCCCTGTGCAAAGCTTCAATAATTTCATCCACAGGTTCTTCTCTGTGAGCCTGCACACATAAATCCATCCGTTTCAATGCCCAGGAAAGATTCACCGCGGTAGGTCTCGCCGAATCCAGATACTGCTTTTTCTCAGTAAACTCCTTATAAAAGCTGTCAAAACTATCTCTCGGCATCCCCTTCGCCAAAACGTATATACTCATAGCTGCCGCCACACCAATCGCCGGTGCCCCCCGGACCTGCAGCAAATAGATGGCATCCCACATCTGCTGTGCCGTTTTTAATTCCAGCAAATCCACGGTCCCCGGAAGCTTGGTCTGGTCAATAATCACCACTGCATCATTGGCATCATCCAACATAACAGTGTCCGTTTTCATAATATCTATTGTTCCCATTTTTCATCCTCGTAATAAAAATTTTCTCCCCCTTCAAATTATACCCAAATGTCCTATAGAACTCAAGGAAAAAGCCGTTTATCCTGACAATCTTTTAACGATCCTATGGGATTACTTGAAAAAAATTCCGGTTTCCTTTATTCTGATACTGGTTTATAAATTTATATCGAAAGAGAGGAAGAGACTATGACAGAGAAACATAGCAAAACAACCTACATGGTTGAACTGGCAGTATTAATTGCCATCATCTTACTCATGCTTTTACCCCAATCGGTTACATCAAGACACTTGGACTTGAAATTTCACTTATTGTGATACCCGTAGCTGTGGGAGCCGTGACTTTAGGACCGCTGGCCGGTCTGTTGCTCGGACTTACCTTTGGTATTACCAGCTTTATCCAATGCTTTGGGCTCAGCGCCTTTGGGGCAATGCTCTTAAGCATCAATCCATTTTTCACATTCTTGGTATGTGTTCCTACCAGAGCATTGATGGGATGGCTTACCGGTGTGATTTATCAGGCACTTAAGAAAGGAAACATGTCTAAAAAATTTGCCTGCTCCCTTTCCAGCCTGTGTTGTCCATTGTTGAATACATTATTTTTTATGACCACCCTTTGCATCTGTTTTTATCACACAGATTACATCCAGGGAATGGTCAGTGCCACAGGTGCCAGCAACGTAATTATGTTTGTACTTATCTTTGTGGGCATCAACGGATTGGTGGAAGCAATCTCCTGCTTTATCGCAGGTACAGCCATATCCAAGGCTTTGCTTACCATCTTACATCGTAGCAAATAACAACCGTAAACAATTGAATTAGGCGGGCTTTTAATCAGAAAGGAGCGTCTTATGAACCAGAAGGAAAAATATCTTTCCCTTTTATCCGAGAAATATCCTACAAAGCAGTCTATTTGCAGAGAGATTATCAATCTAAATGCAATTTTGAATCTGCCCAAGGGTACCGAACATTTTATGAGCGATTTACACGGAGAATATGAGGCATTTTATCATATTGTAAACAACTGCTCCGGTGTAATTCGGGAAAAGGTAAAGATGATTTTTGACGACCGGCTATCACCGGATGAACAGGGCGAACTGTGCACCTTAATCTACTATCCAAGGGAGAAATTGGAGCTATTAGAAAGGCAGGGGCGCATCAGTGATGATTGGTATCGAATGACCCTGTATCAGCTGATAGAGCTTGCAAGAGTTCTCTCATCCAAGTATACCCGTTCCAAAGTTCGTAAGGCGCTCCCTGCTGATTTCGCCTATATTATTGACGAACTGATTCACGTGCAAAAGGATGAGGATGACAATCAGGTGCTCTATCACCAGAAGATTATGGACACCATTCTCATGTTACAAAACGGGGATGAATTTCTCATTGCCCTGACAGGACTTATCAAGCGCTTAGCTGTGGATCACTTACATATCATCGGAGACATCTACGACCGTGGTCCCCACGCTGACAAAATTATGGATTTGCTTATGGAACACCACTCTGTGGATATTCAGTGGGGAAACCATGACGTTCTGTGGATGGGTGCCGCCTGTGGAAATCCTGTATGTGTAGCGTTGGTGGTTCGTAACAACATCCACTATGGAAGTATGTCCATTCTGGAAAATGAATACGGCATCAGTCTGCGAAAGCTCACTGCCTTTGCCTCAAAGTTTTATCCGGATACAGATATTACAGATGCCTCTTATCAGGCAATCTCTATAATTTTATTTAAACTGGAAGGCCAACTGATTAAACGACATCCCGAGTACAAAATGGAGGACCGCCTGCTCTTGGAGTCCATCAATCTCGCCGATGCCACGATAGAAATTCAGGGAAAAAAATGCCAAATGGTGCGAAATGACTTTCCTACCCTTGATATGGGAAATCCTTACGAATTGATTTCTGAGGAAACCGATGTCATTGAAAGTCTGGTGGCTGATTTTATTAACAGCACTTCTCTAAAACGCCATATGGACTTCCTGTATGAAAAGGGAAGTATGTATAAAATCCATAACGGAAACCTTCTCTTCCACGGCTGTGTACCTCTGGACAAGGAAGGAAATTTTGACGGAATTGCTTTTGAAAACACTATGTACAAAGGTCGTGCTTACCTGGATTTTGCAGATATGGCAGTCAGAAAAGCCAGAGAAGGTGATGAGCAGGCCAAGGACTTTATGTGGTACTTATGGGCCGGCATCAAATCTCCTTTAAGTGGCCGACACATTAAAACCTTTGAGAAAACCTACTTAGATGAGGAAAAATATACAGAGGAAACCAATGAACAGCGAAATCCTTACTATGAATATTATTCCGAGGAACGGGTCTGCAATATGATTTTGCGGGAATTCGACCTTTATGGCGAACACTCTCACATTATCAACGGTCACACTCCTGTCATCAAAAAGGAAGGTCAGCTTCCCATCCGTGCCAACGGAAAACTCATTGTGATTGATGGTGGCTTCTGCGAAAAATATCACAACACCACCGGAATTGCAGGTTACACCTTAATCTACAACTCCCATGGTCTTCGCTTAAAAGAACACCAGCCTTTCGACAGTGTTGACGCCGCCATCCGCCGAAACGTGGACATCGATTCCGACTCCCAGATTGTGGAAATTTCTTCCCACCGTGTTATGGTCAAAGATGCTGACAACGGAAAAGAAATTGCAGAGGAAATCGCAGACCTGATGGAACTCCTCCAGTGGAGAAAATCTTAATTTCAAACATTAAAAATGAGCCGGCAATAACTGCCGGCCCATTTTTTGAAAATAAGAAAGATGGGAAACGCTATTTTAATTCTGCCTTGAGAGCTTCTGTCAAGGCTGGCACAATCTTCTTTAAGTCGCCAACGATTCCATAGTCAGCCACATCAAAGATTGGTGCATCTGCATCTTTGTTGATTGCGATAATGATATCAGATTCTTCCATACCTGCTACGTGCTGGATGGCACCTGAGATACCGATTGCAAAATAAACATTTGGACGAACGGTCTTACCTGTCTGACCTACCTGATAGTCCTGAGCTAACCAGCCATTTTCAACAACGGCACGGGAACAACTCACCATTCCACCAAGCACCTCTGCCAAGTCTTTTAACATCTGGAAGTTTTCTGCACTTCCTACACCACGACCACCGGATACCAAAATCTTCGCATCCATAATGTTTTCTACTGTACCAACAGCCTTTACTACTTCCTGAATCTCAACGTATTTGTTGTTCTTTGTAAAGCCTGGGTTGTAGTTAATAACTTCTGCCTTTGCACCCTTGATAGGTTCAATTTTCTGCATAACACCAGGACGAACTGTTGCCATCTGTGGGCGATTGTCCGGGCAAGCAATAGTCGCAATGGTATTTCCGCCAAATGCAGGTCTTGTCATTAAGAGCTGACCATGCTTCTGGGTATCTTCTTTTCCTTCCGGAACGGTAAGTGGGAAATCACCAATCTCAAGCATTGTACAGTCTGCGGTAAGACCTGTCTTTACTCTTGCAGATACGGTTGGTCCCAAATCTCTACCAATTGCGGTAGCACCTACCAACATAATCTCAGGCTTGTATTCGTTGATTACAGATGCCAATGCATGGGCATAAGGCTCTGTACGGTATGTCTCCAACTCAGGGTCATCTACAACGATAACCTTGTCAGCGCCATACTCTGCCAATGAATCAACCAAACCTTCTACTTTATATCCTAAGAGAACTGCTGTTACATCTGTGTTCAAATCAGCAGCCAATTCCTTTGCCTTGCCAATCAACTCGAAGGCAATGGAACTAATTTCATTATCAACCTGTTGTGCGTAGATAAACACGCCCTTGTATTCTTCTAATGCCATTTTATTCACCATTTCCTTCCAAACTAGATTACATGTTTCTCTTTTAACTTATCCATAATATAGGATACAGACTCAGATGGGTCCAAGGTTACCTTTTCACCGGCTCCCTTTCTCACCTTATCAGATGCCTTTGCAATCTTTGTTGGAGAACCTTTCAGCCCTAAATCAGAATCATCTACATCCTTTAAGTCTGCTCTGCCCCATACGGTCACTTCCTGCTCATAAGCATCGAAGATTCCACCCGGAGTCATATATCTTGGAGTATTCAACTCTGAAAGAGCGGTAACCAAGCATGGCATCTTAGCCTTGATGATGTGATATCTGTCTTCGTACTGACGTTTTACAACTACAGAATCGCCCTCAACTTTAATGTCCTCTGCATAAGAAATAACAGGAATTCCAAGATGCTCAGCAATCTGTGGTCCAACCTGTGCGGTATCACCATCGATAGCCTGACGACCTGTGATAATCAAATCATAATCAATATTTCTCAAAGCTCCGGCAATTGTTGTGGAAGTAGCCCAGGTATCTGCGCCACCTAATACACGATCTGTAACAAGGATTGCATTATCAGCTCCCATTGCCAGTGCCTCACGAAGTACATCATCTGCCTTTGGAAGTCCCATGGTAAGTACGGTAACCTCTGCTCCTGTGGCATCTTTAATCTGAAGTGCTGCTTCCAAACCAGCCTTGTCATCTGGATTCATAATTGCAAGCATTGCTGCTCTATCTAATGTTCCGTCCGGGTTAAACTTTACGCCGCCCTTTGTGTCAGGAACCTGTTTAATACATACTACGATTTTCATGTATTTCATTTCCTCCTTTTTTGGTCTGTCGCTTATTTCAGTAATGCACCAGAGATAACCATTCTCTGAACTTCTGAAGTTCCTTCATAGATCTCTGTAATCTTTGCATCACGCATCATACGCTCTACATCATACTCACGAATGTAACCGTAACCACCGAACAACTGAACAACCTCTGTGGTAACAGCCATTGCAGTTTCAGCAGCGAAAAGTTTTGCCTTAGCAGCTTCTACGGAATAAACCTTCTGTGTCTCCTTAGCCTTAGCAGCCTTGTAAACCAACATCTGAGCAGCCTCTACTCTGGTTGCCATATCAGCAAGCTTAAACTGTGTGTTCTGCTGCTGTGCAATAGAACGACCGAATTGCTTTCTCTCCTTTGTATAAGCAATTGCACGGTCCAAAGCGCCCTCTGCAATACCAAGTGCCTGAGCTGCAATACCGATACGACCACCATCCAAAGTGTGCATAGCGATTGGGAATCCTCTTCCCTCTGGTCCAAGCAATGCATCCTTAGGAATTCTGCAGTCTTCAAAAATCAATTCATATGTAGATGAACCGCGGATACCCATCTTCTTTTCCTTTGTTCCGAAGGAGAATCCCGGAGTTCCTTTTTCTACGATAAAGGCAGAGAAGTTTTTCTTCTTTCTTCCTCTCTTATCCTCAGTAACGCTGGTAATAGCAATGACAATATAAACATCAGCCACTTTACCATTGGTAATAAAGCACTTAGATCCGTTTAATACCCACTCGTCGCCATCTAAGACTGCTTTGGTCTGAGCACCCTGGGCATCTGTACCGGCTCCCGGCTCTGTCAAAGCAAAAGCACCCAACTTTTTACCTGTAGCCAGATCTCTTACATATTTTTGTTTCTGCTCTTCTGTACCGTATGTCATAATCGGGTCAATACAAAGAGATGTGTGAGCAGATACAATAACACCTGTAGTACCGCAAACCTTTGATAACTCCTCTACACACATAACATAGGTAAGGGGATCGCATCCCTGTCCGCCGTATTCCTTTGGTACAGGAATTCCCATAAAGCCGCTTTTTGCCATTTTCTTTACTGTCTCTGCAGGGAAGACTTCTGTCTCATCAACTTCCTGTGCAAGAGGCTTTACTTCTGTCTCAGCGAACTCTCTGAAAAGAGTACGCGCCATTTCATGTTTTTTATCTAAACCGAAATCCATGCTATTCATTCCTCCGTTTTTCTTTCACTATTGCCTTGGATATGTTCCAACAAAACGATTACTGTGCATCTACCGGTGTCTTGGTACGGTCTGCATTGTAAATGTAGAATCCCTTACCGCTCTTTGCACCAAGGTTTCCGCCACGAACCATCTTGCGGATCAATGGACATGCACGATATTTGCTGTCTCCTGTCTCATTGTAAAGTACATCCATAATTGCAAGACAGATATCCAAGCCGATGAAATCTCCCAACTCCAAAGGTCCCATTGGATGGTTTGCACCAAGTTTCATAGCTGCATCAATACCGGCGATGTCTGAAACACCTTCCATCTTGATGAAAGCAGCCTCGTTAATCATTGGGATAAGGATACGGTTT
>JALELK010000008.1 GCA_022768745.1 Lachnospiraceae bacterium | reverse complement strand
CCGGGTTAACTTTTCAAATAGTTAGGATTTCTCTGCCTCTTCTCTCAGACGCTTCATATGTTCTGCCACATTTTTCTCATACCCAATGTCCGTAGGCTCATAAAATGTACTTCCCACTAAGGAATCCGGCAGATACTGCTGCTTCACATAATGATTCTTAAAGTCATGGGCATATTGATAACCCACACCATGTCCCAACTTTCCCGCGGATTTGTAATGAGCATCCTGCAAATGCACCGGTATGGAATCCGTCTGGGTATTTCTCACCGCCGCCATAGCCGCCTCCACCGAAAGGTAGGATGCATTGCTCTTTGGAGCAGTCGCCACATAATTCACAGCTTCCGCTAAAATAATCTGGCTCTCCGGCATACCAATTCTCTCTACTGCCTGGGCTGCTGCCACAGCTACCTGCAAGGCCTGGGGATCTGCCATTCCCACATCCTCCGCGGCACAAATCATAATTCGTCTGGCAATAAATTTAATGTCCTCACCGGCATAAAGCATTCTTGCCAAATAATAAATTGCCGCATCTGGGTCGGAGCCTCTCATACTTTTAATAAAAGCTGAAATAGTATCGTAATGGTTATCTCCGCTTTTGTCGTATTTCACCACTCGGCGCTGAATGCACTCACTGGCCACCTCTAAGGTAATGTGGATTTTCCCATCCTCTCCCGGTTTCGTAGTCAACACTCCCAGTTCTATGGCAGTCAGTGCTGCTCTGGCATCGCCGTTTGCCACATCGCTCAAAAACTCCAGTGCATCCTCATCTATCACGGCGTTGTAGGAACCCAGTCCTTTTTCTGTATCATTCACCGCCCGTAGACGTAATGTTTTGATGTCCTCTTTGCTAAGAGGCTTCAATTCAAAAATCACAGATCTGGAAAGAAGCGCTCCGTTCACCTCAAAATAGGGATTTTCCGTGGTAGCACCAATTAAAATAATGGTTCCGTCCTCCACAAAAGGTAACAGATAATCCTGCTGTCCCTTGTTAAAGCGGTGTATCTCGTCGATGAACAAAATGGTTTTCTGCCCATACATCCCCATATTGTTTTTGGCTTCCTCCACCACCGTTTCCATATCTTTTTTTCCTGCCGCTGTGGCATTGATGGAAGTGAATCTGGCACTGGTGGTGTTGGCAATCACTTTTGCCAAGGTGGTTTTTCCGGTTCCCGGCGGTCCATAGAAAATGATAGAACTGATTTTGTCCGCTTTTATGGCGCGGTACAAAAGTTTGTCTTTTCCTATAATATGCTGTTGTCCCACCACCTCATCCAAAGTTGTGGGACGAAGTCTGGATGCCAGAGGCGACTCCTTTTTTTTATTTTCTTTTCTCATGTAATCAAAAAGATCCATAATCCCTCCGAAATTGCATTATAAACCAAGTTTTCTTGCAAAAAACATCGTTATATATGGTTTTATTCGACAATTTGCAAGTTGTTTTGCAAGAATCAGTGAATTATTATGCATTTCCTCCTAATAAGATACTAAAAAAAGGAAAAAAGCACAAGGTTTTTATCCAATACAATTTTCCGTTTTTGTTTATCACTGTCTGTTTCCTTTTCAGAAAACGGTCAGGGCTGCATCAATTCGTCCACCGTGACAAAAACATATCCCATTTTTTTCAGTTCAGGAATCAAAATTTTTGTGGCCTCAACTGTGGTTTTGTATTCGTCGTGCATTAAAATTATATCATCATCCTCTATATGTTTCAAAACATGATTTACCACACTATCTGTATTCTGCACCTCCCAATCCTTTGGGTCCACATCCCAGAACACTTGAAACATCCCGGCCTTTCTTGCCAGACTTTCCCGGTTGCATCCAAAGGGCGGGCGAAAATATTCCGGCTTCACACCGCAGTTCTCAAAAATCAGTTCACTGGTACGGTTGATTTCCTCCAATCCCTGCTCCAATGAGGTCTCGCACACGTTGATATGGGAATAGGTGTGATTTCCCAGAAGATGTCCCTGCTGCGCTATCTTCTTAACCACTGTTGGATAGGCTTCCACCTGTTTTCCCATAAGGAAAAAAGAAGCCTTCACCTGCTCCTTTTCCAACACTTCCAGCAGTTCCTCCGTATAAATAGGATTCGGACCGTCATCATAGGTCAGCGCCACATACTTACACTGATTCTGTCCCGAAACGATTCTTTCCTCCCTTACGGAAAAAAGTAGTAAAAAAGCCAGACCGACCAAAAGGCCAAGCCCGGCTTTTATTTTGTTGTTCATCCTAAACCTCCCGGCATCTCCTGTTACTAAGCATATGCCGGGAGTAAGTCTGACATTACATTAAATCCTGTGAATACGATTCACATTCTCCATATGTTTATCTTCGCACTGTGGCGTACAATCCATCCCCATTCACGTCGATGTAGATGGTGTCTCCCAGATTCACCTGGTCTGCCAAAATGCATTTTGCCGCCATAGTTTCCACGTGCTTTTGCAGATATCTCTTCAATGGTCTCGCACCGTAAATCGGGTCATAACCGTTGTCGATGATATACTGTCTGGCTTCCTCTGACAGTTCCACCTTAATCTCTCTGTCTTCCAGACGCTTGTTCAATTCCACCATAAGGAGGTTTACAATTCCTCCAATATTGTCCTTTGTCAACGGCTTAAAGAGAATGGTTTCATCCAGACGATTTAAAAATTCCGGTCTGAAATTCTGACGAAGCTCCGCCATAACCGCCTGCTCTGCCTCAGGACGAATGTTTCCTTTTTCATCAATTCCATCAAGTAGATACTGGGAACCCAGATTGCTGGTCATAATGATAATGGTATTTTTAAAGTCTACGGTACGTCCTTGGGAATCCGTGATACGTCCGTCATCCAACACCTGAAGCAACACATTAAATACATCCGGATGGGCTTTTTCCACCTCATCAAAAAGTACCACAGAATAAGGTTTTCTTCGCACAGCCTCTGTCAGCTGACCGCCCTCATCATATCCCACATATCCCGGAGGCGCTCCAATCAGACGAGAGACGGAATGTTTCTCCATATATTCACTCATATCAAGACGAACCATATTAGTTTCATCATCAAACAGGCTATCTGCCAGGCTCTTTGCCAGCTCCGTCTTACCTACACCGGTAGGTCCTAAAAACAGGAAGGAACCAATTGGCTTGCTGGGATCCTTGATGCCTGCTTTGGAACGGATAATTGCCTCTGCCACCTTGGTGACGCCCTCATCCTGTCCCACAACTCTCTTATGAAGTTCCTGATCCAGATGCAAGGTTTTATTTCTCTCACTTTCATTTAACTTGGCTACAGGAATTCCTGTCCAGCGTGAGATAATTCTGGAGATTTCCTCCTCTGTCACACTCTCGTGCACCAGACTCATATCCTTATTTTTAATCAGTTCTTCCTCCTGCTCCAACTCTTTTTCCAGTTGTGGCAGTTTTCCGTACTGTAATTCTGCGGCTTTCTCCAGATCATAATTTTGCTGGGCAATCTTAATCTCGTTTCTTAAGCTTTCCAAGCTTTCTCGCAACTGGGAAACTTTTTCCACCGCTTTCTTTTCATTGTCCCACTGGGCCTTTTGTCCGGAAAATTCTTCCCGAAGTTCTGACAATTCCTTTTGCAGATTTGCCAGTCTCTCCTGACTCAGATGGTCATCCTCTTTTTTCAGAGCCGTCTCCTCAATCTCCAACTGCATAATTCGACGGTTCAACTCATCCAATTCCGTAGGCATAGAATCCAACTCTGTCTTAATCAGTGCGCAGGCCTCATCCACCAAATCAATGGCCTTATCCGGCAGGAAACGGTCTGAGATATATCGGTTGGACAAAGTAGCCGCTGAAACAAGAGCTCCATCCGTAATCTTTACGCCGTGGAATACCTCGTATCTCTCCTTCAAACCACGAAGGATGGAAATGGTATCCTCCACTGTAGGCTCATCCACCATAACCGGCTGGAAACGACGCTCCAAGGCAGGATCCTTTTCAATGTATTCTCTGTACTCATCCAAGGTAGTTGCACCAATACAGTGTAGCTCACCTCTAGCAAGCATTGGCTTTAACATATTGCCGGCATCCATAGCACCATCGGTTTTTCCTGCTCCCACAATGGTATGCAATTCATCGATGAAAAGAATAATCTCCCCATCCGAATTTTTGATGTCATCCAGGACCGCTTTTAAACGTTCCTCGAACTCACCACGATACTTGGCACCAGCCACCAGAGCCCCCATATCCAAAGCAAATAATTTCTTATTTTTCAATCCTTCCGGTACATCACCTCTGACAATACGCTGGGCCAGTCCCTCTACCGCTGCGGTTTTACCAACACCTGGTTCACCAATCAACACCGGATTATTCTTGGTTTTTCTGGAAAGAATCCGAATCACATTTCGGATTTCCACATCTCGACCGATGACCGGGTCCATTTTCTGTTCCCTGGCACGCTCCACCATATCGTATCCGTATTTTTCCAGGGTATCATAGGTGCTCTCCGGATTATCACTGGTCACTCTCTGATTTCCACGAACGGTAGACAAAGCCTGCAAGAACCTGTCTCTGGTGATTCCATACTCATGGAAAATCTCCTTCATAGCCTTGTTCTGATATCGAATCATAGCCAGAAACAGATGCTCCACAGAAACATATTCATCTCCCATAGCCTTCGCTTCGTCTTCACCATGAATCAACACCTGATTTAAGTCTTTTCCCACAAACACCTGACCGCCGGACACTTTGGTTCTGGCTTCCAAATGCCGGATGGCATTTTCCGTAAAGTGTTCCAGATTTATCTCCATTTTCTCAATCAGCTTCGGAATTAATCCATCCTGCTGCTGCAACAGTGCCACCAAAAGGTGTTCCTGTTCAATCTCCTGATTTCCGTAATCGTATGCCAATTTCTCGCAGGTTTGTACTGCTTCCATTGACTTCTGTGTAAATTTATTGATGTTCATAAAAATCACCTCCAAACTCAAAACTCTCTTATTTTCCTACAATTTTGAAAAAGACCTGCCACAAATTTATGGCCTGCCTTATCTCTGGTAATCTTTTTCAATTGTCTTTTTTCCTTTACAACTATGTTATAGCACTAAAATTAGCACTCGTCAAGTGCGAGTGCTAACAATTTTGTTTTTTCTTATCCTAACCATTTTTTCATTACATCATACAGCTTGTCCATTTCCAAAGGTTTAGCGATGTGACCATTCATTCCGGTATTCTTGGCCAGCTGTACATCCTCCGCAAAGGCATTGGCTGTCACGGCGATAATCGGAACTTCCCGACGTCTTCCCGGCATTGTCCGTACCACTGCGGTGGCTTCATAGCCATTCATAATCGGCATCTGGATGTCCATAAAAATCAAGTCGTACCAATCCTCCGGTGCATCGGCTATTTTCTCCACTGCTTCCTTACCGTTGGATGCGGTGTCCACCTGAACCTTGGTCATACCGATAATCTCGGATGCTATCTCCCGGTTCAAGTCATTGTCTTCCACCAAAAGGATGCGCTTACCGGAATAATCCACCTGTCTCATATTGTTGAGATAGCTTCTGGCTGATCTCTCCGGTTTGTCTGAGACAATCCGGCTAAAGGTAGCCGCCAGACGAGAGCGAAACAGCGGTTTCGTGATAAATGCATCCACCCCTGCTGCCCTGGCTTCATCTTCGATTTCACTGTAATCATAAGCCGTCAATACAATAATCGTCACGTCATTGCCCACATACCTGCGAATCTGTCTGGTGGTTTCAATTCCATCCATTCCCGGCATCTGCCAATCCATTAAAATGGCAAAATAGTCTTCGTGTTTTTCATGTTGACTTATGGTTCGCTCCACAGCCTCCTCACCGGAGGAAACCCACTCGCCTGCAATTCCGATTTCCTTTAACGACTCCACCGTACTCTCGCAGGATGAGATGTCATCATCCACCACCAGAACCGGTAAATCCATCAGTTCAGAAAGCTTCTCCATCTTTTTATCCTGTAGTCTCAGATAGATAGTAACCGTTACCTTTGTACCATGATTTGGTTCGCTCTCAATGGCAATCTCCCCATTCATCATCTGAATGATATTTCTCGCGATGGCCATGCCCAGACCGGTGCCCTGAATTTTGGTGGTTCTGCGGTCGTCGGCTCTGGAGAATGGTTGGAACATAATCTCCTGAAACTCCTTGGTCATACCGATTCCATCATCCTCAATGGAAAATTCAAAACATCCAAGTTCAGAAAATCCGTTGGGCTTTTCCCTGATGGTAAAAGTAATGTTTCCTCCATCCGGAGTGTATTTTATGGCATTGCTCATAAAATTGGTAAACACCTGCTGCACACGCAAACTATCGCCGCAGACTGCCTCATGCTCAATGTGATCAATATTGACTTCAAAATTGTGATGATGGGCTTCCATCTCCGGTTTCACCATAGTAATCAGGTTGTCCACCAGATCCGAAATATAAAACTCTTCATCGGAAAGGGAAATTCTTCCACTCTCAATCCTTGCCATATCCAGTACTTCATTGATAAGCCCCAGCAAATGTCGGCTGGATTTTGTGATTTTTCCCAGATATTCTATCACTCTGTCCGTATTGTCAATATTGGCCCCGGCAAGTGCTGTAAGTCCCACAATGGCGTTCATAGGCGTTCTTATGTCGTGACTCATATTGGTCAGAAACTCTGTCTTTGCCATATTCGCCCGCTCCGCAGCGTTAAAGGCTTCATTTAAGGCTTTTCTTGACTCGATTTCCAACTTCTTCTGTTCTGTTACATCAATAGAAATCCACAAAACCTGCTCTAATGTTCCCCCATCCCACTGGAGGGGCACAAAGGAACCGATTCGGAAAATATCTTCCTTATAGTCACAGTACTCTAATTTATAGACATCATCCGGATTTTTTAACTGTGCCCTTAAATTCTCTGCAGATATCAATTCTGCAAAAGATTCCAGCGGATTTAACACCTTCATCTTTTCCGTCACCAGACGAATCAGGTCTGTATAGGCTCCCTCTTCCGGATATCTTGAATCAATCTTAATATTGTGATAGCTATAGTGATTCTTTTTCAAATCGCAGGTAGCAAAATGGTCTACCACCCGGGTCATACTGTGAATCAGATGTTCCATGGCGGAGTTTTCCTCCTGCATCTGCCGGTCAGCATTGATATTGATAAAAATGCCGGCAATTCTCTTTGGGCTTCCGTCTCCCCGGCGCTTCACCTCTGCAATAGCCCGAAACCACTGGTAGCTTCCGTCCTGCATTCTCATACGATATTCCACATCGTACTTGGTCATATTTGTCACATCGGAAATGGCCGCCCGCAAACTAGCAAGAGTTTTTTCCTTATCCTCCGGATGCAAAAGGTCAGACCAGGATTCTAATACATTCGGGAAATCTCTGGTGTCGTGAAATCCTAAAAGTCGCCGGAAAGCATGACTCCAGCTTATCTTTTCGATATTCCCCTGTCTGTCGTAATCCATATACCAAGGACCTGAGCCAATAGATTCATTGACCAGAGACAGATTTTCATGCTCCCAATCCACACGGACAGAGAGAACCCAGATGGGATTTCCCTCCGCATCCCTGCTGTCTTCTTTGTACATCCGAACATCAATAGGGGTACCGTCACAGGCCAACATCTGCCCCTCTCCGGAACCGTGAATATAAGGAAATACCTCCGGATCCGCCCAGGTAATATTCTCTCCGCAAATCAGATTTCTCAAGGAGCCCTGGGTTACCTGTTCAAACTCCTCACAACTGTATCCAAGGTTTATGATCAAATAATCACTGACAGACAGAATCGAGAGAGCTTCATCATAATATCCCACCAAAGTACCCACAGCGTTATTGTTTGCTATGGTATTTTTTATGGTGGCCAATGCTCCCTGTCCCAACATATTATCTTTTTGTAAATATATTTTTTCCTCTCGATAACTGTTTTTGTTCATCTGAATCCGTCTCCATTCCATTAAAAAAACCGCCTGCACCCAAACTTTTGGTACAGACGGCTAAGGGGAGCATGTGGTATGCTCCCTGATAATCATAAAAATGATGCAACCGGCTGTCATAGTCTGAATACAATAAAAAGTTTCAAAACCTTAGACCCATCTGGCTTTGTGTCCCCGTCTTTCGGCGGGTTTACCCAATATGAATTTATAAAGTAGTTTCCTCCCACGGATTTTCAAAAAATCCTGTAACCCAAGATAATTATATAAATACGGGAATTAAAAGTCAACTATCCAAACTCTCTTTCAAAATACAGTTTCCTAACTCCAAATCATCATCGCCAGTTTTCTAACTGATTTAACACCCTCTCCACGTTGTGAATCGCGTTGTCCACCTGTCTTCTGGCATCATTAATTCTGTCCTGTACCAACCAGTCAGCCACCAGACCATCAAAAAAGAAGTCTGCAAAAGTCAGGAAATCCATGGAATCCAGATTCAGATTGGATGACATGTCCACATCTCTCAGTTCCCGGCTAAATTTCTGTAAGTCTCTCTTGGCATCCTCTATGTAGCCCTGGGCATTTCCCATTTTGGAATGCTTCACCAGACCACTGATGAAACTTCCACCAAGCAAATCCACCACACCCCAGTTTCCGGCAGAATCCAACTGACTCTTGGCGGCATATAATGAATTCAAGGCTTTTCGCCCCGCCTCAATTGCCTCCTGCTTTTCTCTCTCAAAATCTGCGTCCATCACTTTTCTCCTTTATGTTTACTGACATCTGTTCTCCTAAATGGTCTTGACCAATGACAGTGCTCCAACAATCAAAAGACCTATCAATGCCACATAGGCAAATCCACCTACAAATAGGGCAATTAAAATCACCGGCAAAAAGATAATGGTAAACAACACCTTTGTGATTCCCCAGGCTGCCCGAATGGCAAACCAAACTAACTTTCCAAAAACCCCAATCATTAAACAAATAAAAATTAACGTCAACATATCTCTACCTCCATTCGTTTCATTTGTATAGAAATTTGCAGAAAAGGACCCACAGCGTCATTCCCCCGTGAGTCCTCTCATTATTTTACTCTCTTTATGTGATGCCGATATCCATCTTGAAACACCCAGATGTCCTCATCTCCCACACGGAAAAAATTGTAGCATTTTCCATGCTCCGGCTGGAGTGAAATTACCTCATCCATCTCAGTCTCTGCTGCCTCGTATACTTCCTCCACAGCCAACTGTATCCGTGATTTTTCCATAATAATCTCCTATAATCTGGTCTCCACAAAGATATCATAAATGGCACGAATTGCATTCTCAAAGTCTGAATTGCTGACTCCAATAATGATATTTAACTCAGAAGAACCCTGGTCAATCATCTTGACATTGATGTTGGCGTGGGCCAAAGCAGAGAAGATTCGTCCCGCAGTTCCTCTGGTGGATTTCATCCCACGACCTACCACGGCAATCAATGCCAAATCTGCTTCCAAATCAATAATGTCCGGATTTACAAGTCTGCGGATAGAACTGATTACCTGCTGCTCTTTTCCCTCAAATTCTTCCTGGTGAACAAACACCGTCATGGTATCAATACCGGATGGCATGTGTTCAATGGAAATTCCGTTTTCCTCAAAGGCCTGCAATGCCTTACGGCAGAATCCCACTTCGGAGTTCATCATATCCTTATCAATGCTGACTGCAACAAAGCCCTTCTTGCCGGCAATACCGGTAATGGTAAAGTCTGCTTTCTGACAGGTGCTCTCCACAATCATAGTACCCTCATCTCCGGGGGCATTGGTATTTTTAATGTTAATCGGTATTCCTGCTTTTCTCACAGGGAAAATAGCATCCTCATGGAGTACAGAAGCTCCCATATAGGATAACTCTCTTAATTCACGGTAGGTAATCACCTTGATTGGCTGGGCATTGTCCACAATACGGGGATCTGCCACCAGACACCCTGACACATCGGTCCAGTTTTCATAAACAGAAGCATGCACTGCCTTGGAAACAATAGACCCGGTAATGTCTGAACCACCACGGGAAAAAGTCTTAACGCTACCATCTGCGGCAGAACCATAAAATCCCGGAACTACTGCACGCTCAACGGCAGAGAGCCTGTCAGTCATGGTCTTGTCGGTTCTGTCGGAATCAAAATTTCCATTCTCGTCAAAGAAAATCACCTCAGCGGCATCAACAAACTCATATCCCAGATAATTTGCCATAATAATACCGTTTAAATACTCACCACGACTGGCTGCATAATCCACACCGACCTTATTGGCAAAATTCTCAGCAATGGTTTTAAACTCTCCATCCAAAGAAAGATTCAGATTTAAACCATTGATAATGGAGTTATAACGCTCCTTAATCTTTTTCAAAGAACCCTTGAAGTCCTCTTCCTGCTCTGCCAATTCATAGCAGGCATATAACATATCCGTTACCTTTGTATCTTTGGAATTGCGTTTTCCCGGTGCACTTGGCACCACGTATCTTCTGGACTCATCTGAGCGAATAATCTCGCCCACCTTTGCGAACTGTGCAGCACTTGCCAAAGAACTTCCACCAAATTTAACTACTTTGACCATCTCTTACTCCTTACAAACCGTATATATATGAGAACCGCTCCAAAAATACGAGGGTTTTCTATATCTTATACTAAAGTATTTCAGATGTTCCAACACATCCGCACAACATTATATCATATTTTGTCAAGGAGTAGTAATTTTTTTCATAAGAAATATATTTCGATACCTTATCTTTGTACTCTGGCTCCTGCGCCGCCCATAATAGCTTCCACTTCTTTTTTACTTGCCATTGTGGTGTCTCCCGGTGTGGTCATAGCCAGGGCACCATGGGCCGCCCCATAATTCACCGCCAGTTCCGGATCTCCTGTGGTCATCAACCCATAAATCAAACCGGAAGCGAAGGAATCTCCTCCACCCACTCTGTCCATAATCTCCAGTTCCTTGTAATCCTTTGCTTTATAAATTTCACCATCCGCCCAGCAAATGGCACTCCAGTCATTGACGGTGGCGGTTTTTACCTGGCGAAGGGTGGTAGCCACTGCCTTGAAGTTTGGATAAACCTCTGCGGCATGGTTAATCATTTTCTTATAGCCCTCCAGATTTAGTTCTTTCAGGTTTTCGTCATTGCCTTCAATTTCAAATCCAAGACATGCGGTAAAATCTTCCTCGTTGCCAATCATTACATCTACATACTTTGCAATCTCTTTGTTTACTTCCTGAGCCTTTGCCTGTCCCCCAATGGCACTCCACATAGATGGACGGTAATTCAAATCATAAGAGACAATGGTTCCGTATTTTTTAGCTGTCTTAATGGCAGCGAGAACCGTCTTGCAGGACTGTTCGGAAAGTGCCGCATAAATCCCTCCGGTGTGAAGCCAGCGAACTCCCAGCTCCCCGAAAATATAATCGAAATCAAAATCCTCCGGAGTTGCCTTTGATATGGCAGTATTTGCTCTATCGGAGCATCCAACCGCTCCCCGGATTCCAAATCCACGCTCTGTAAAGTTCAGGCCGTTTCGGCAAACCCTGCCGATACCATCTGTCTTCATCCACTTAATCAGAGAAGTATCCACACCTCCCTGTAAAATGAAGTCTTCCATCAACATTCCCACTTCGTTATCCGCAAAAGCGGTAATCACAGCGGTATTCAATCCAAAGCATCTGCGCAGACCTCTCACCACGTTATACTCTCCGCCACCTTCCCAGGCTCTGAAAGAGCGGGCGGTGCGAATACGTCCCTCTCCCGGGTCCAGGCGAAGCATCACTTCTCCCAAAGATGCTGCGTCAAATTTACATTCATTTTCCGGTCTTAAATTTAAATTCATATTTCTTCCCCCTCTTTCTTAACCCCGTCCATGTGAAGATTTACATAGACGTATAAAACTCAATGTCTATATACTAATCGTTTAAATACTTTATCTAATATCACTTACACTGGATAACATTTACCACATACTCGTACA
Organism: Lachnospiraceae bacterium; assembly: GCA_022768745.1. GTDB lineage: Bacteria > Bacillota > Clostridia > Lachnospirales > Lachnospiraceae > Pararoseburia. The sequence goes on along the minus strand of JALELK010000008.1, from coordinate 16,160 downwards.
TTCTCTTTGTGGAAGAGATGCTGAGGCGTTCCTCAGAGGTATGAATATCATACATATCCGGGCCCATGGAAATGCAGTCCAATCCCGGAATCTTTCCGGATAAAAGTCCACACTCCACGCCTGCATGGATTGCTTCCACTGTAGGTTCTTTTCCATACATTTCAGCGAAGATGCGAACCATATCGTCACGCAGTTTAGAGTCTTTTTTATACTCCCATGCCGGATAAGCTCCGCTGACTTCAATACTTCCGCCAAAGGCCTCTGCAATACATTCCAGTTGGTTACGCAGGCTTTCCACAGCGGAACCAACGGAACTGCGAAGTGCATAGCGGAGATTTAATTCTCCGTTTTCCAAAGCTAAAATACCCAGATTCAAAGAAGTCTCCACCAGATTTTCAATATCCTGGCTCATACGCATAATGCCGTTTGGCAGAGCCTGAATGAGAGCAACTGCCTTTTTGCTGTCCTCCTCTGTCACTGCCTTACCTGCAAAGTTTTCTGTCGTCTCTACAGCCAATTTAATTTCCGGGTCGGATGTGGAAAGTTCGTTTTTAATTTCTGCGACTTCTTTTGTCACTGCCTGGCAAACTGCCTCTGCCTTGTCTGCCGCTACCACAAACTCTGCGGTACAGTCTCTTGGAATAGCATTGTCTTTTTTGCCACCTTCCATAGATACTATGGAAACAGGAGCAACCTTGGCAACATCCCGGATAATTCGTGACATTAAAACATTGGCATTGCCTCTGCCCTTATCAATTTCCACTCCGGAGTGTCCGCCGGTAAGTCCGGTGAGAGCAACACTCACCTTTGTGCCTGTAACCTCTGCCTCTGAAACAGGAAGTTTCACTAAAGTGCTACATCCACCTGCACAGCTGGCCAGCATAATACCTTCATTCTCGCTATCCATATTTAAAAGTTTCTTCCCTTTTAAAGGAGACACATCAATGCCTGCAGCACCTTCCATACCTACTTCCTCAGACACGGTACATACAAACTCCAAACGAGGATGTGAAAGGCTCTGATCATCTAAAATAGCCAAAGCATAGGCAACCGCAATACCGTCATCTCCGCCTAAGGTTGTACCCTTTGCATACACATAATCTCCGTCGATGGCCAAATCCAATCCCTCTTCCTCCATATTCTTGGTACAATCCGGTTTCTTTTCGCAAACCATATCCATATGGCCCTGAAGGATGATAGGCTCTACATCCTCATACCCTTTTGTGGCCTCTTTGATGATAATCACATTATACAAATCATCCTGATAATATTCTAAGTTTCTGTCCTTTGCGAACTGCACTAAATAATCGCTGATTTTTTTCTCCTTATAAGATGGATGTGGGATATTGCAAATATCCTCGAAAAATGAAAATACATTCTTTGGTTCTAATTCTGATAATACTCTCATAATAACTCTCCTTTTATTTTTGTTTCACCTTATTCATATAAACCACGAAGTGATTCTTGTGAAGAATCTTAATAAATTCACACAATCGCTCATACAATGGTTCTGCCTGATCGCCGAATTTTTCTTTTACCAGACCACCGATCTCATATATGGTGCGCTGTCCGTCCATCTGTCTCCAAATAAAACTTCCAAATGCATCCAGTTCGATGTAACTGTACTTCGGCTTTTTTGCCACCACTTGTGCAATTTTATTAAACACTCCCTTATTGTGAACCTTTACTTCGATGTTCCCTGCTTTATTTTCCCTGTATTCAAACAGAGAATTATGCTTTGGTACATAGTCCAGGAAATTTTCCTCTTGCTTTGCCATAACCCCTCCTAGTTATCATATTTGCATCATACAAAAAATCTGCCGACGGAATCCGCCGACAGACTTATTGTAACATATCCGACTTTATTTTGTCTTCTTATCTTTCTTATTAATGAAAGCAACTAATGTTGCACAAAGTGCTGCGAAGAAAACAAGTCCTCCGATGTTTCCGAGATTAATTTTCTCAGATAAGTTGATGGCATCTCCCAAAGAGCCTGCTCCAACAGGGATAATGGCAAATACAGCCAAAAGAATTCCTACCAATCCTTCACCGGCAATCAAACCTGAAGAATAAAGAATACCCTGATTTACTTTTTCCTTGCGGTCATCCTCTGAGACACCCTTCTTCTTGTCGAAGTAAAGACGAATCAGACCACCAACCATCATAGGTGTACTCAAGTGAATTGGCAAATACAAACCAACTGCAAATGGAAGTACAGGAATTCCTAAAATTTCCACAACAACTGCGATGGCAACTCCGGCAAATACCAATGCCCAAGGAAGGTCTCCACCCATAACACCTTCAACAACCATCTTCATAAGCGTTGCCTGTGGTGCAGGTAATTCTGCGGAACCATATCCCCATGCTGCATTCAACAAGTAAAGTACGCCACCAACTGCGATGGCAGAAGCAACAACACCGATTAACTCACCAATCTGCTGCTTGTAAGGTGTAGCACCTACCAAATAACCGGTCTTCAAATCCTGTGAGGTATCTCCGGCGATTGCGGCGATGATACAGATAACAGAACCAATACTGATTGCTGCAATCATTCCCTTCATGCCAACCACACCTGAAGCCTTCAACAAAGCAGAAGAAATCAAAAGTGTTGCAATAGCCATACCGGAAACTGGGTTGTTGGAACTTCCTACCAGACCAACCATACGGGAGGATACTGTGGCAAAGAAGAATCCAAAGATGATAATAATAATTGCACCAAACAAATTAACAGGAATGGTAGGAATCAACCACATAGCAATTGCCAAGATACCGATTCCCAAAACAACAGCCATCATAGGAAGATCCTTTGATAATCTTGAATCATTTCCATCGGCTTTCTTTCCGTAACCCTTCATTGCCTGTGAGAATGTCTTGATAATCAATGGCAATGACTTAATCAAACTGATGATACCACCTGCCGCAACAGCACCGGCACCAATGTAACGGACGTAATTTGACCAGATTCCCCATGTTCCCAATTCAGAAACAGGAACCGTAGCAGGAGCAATGACCATATCTCCGCCAAATAAGGCAATCAATGGCATAATCATAAACCAACCAACAGTACCACCTGCTAACAGATAAGAAGATACCTTTGGTCCGCAGATATAACCAACACCTAAAAGTGCAGGCAATACATCGCCACCTATTCCGGAACCGTTGTACTTCTTAATAGAGAAGTCAACTTCACTTGGGAATACCTTGAGTCCGTCAGCAATAAATTTGTATACTGCTGCAATACCGAGTCCGGCGAAAACAGTGCCCGCCTTTGCGCCACCTTCTTCTCCGGCAACTAATACCTCTGCACAAGCCTGTCCTTCCGGATATGGAAGAGTACCATGCTCCTGTACAATCAACGCACTACGAAGCGGAATCATGAATAACACACCCAAAACACCACCAACCAATGCGATTAAAGCAATCTCAACCAATGAAGGCATTGCTGTTCCTTCCTCAGCCGCCCACATAAATAATGCAGGCAATGTAAAGATTGCACCGGCCGCTACAGATTCACCGGCAGATCCAATGGTCTGAACCATGTTATTCTCCAAAATGGAATCTCTTCTCATGATAACACGGATGATACCCATAGAGATAACTGCTGCAGGAATAGAAGCTGAAACGGTCATTCCGACACGCAAACCTAAGTAAGCATTTGCGCCACCAAATAATACTGCCAACAAAATACCGAGAACTACAGATGCAACTGAAAGCTCTGGCATCACCTTGTCAGCCGGAATATATGGCTTGAATTCTTGTTTTTCGTTCATTTGTTTTCCCTCTTTCGAAAATTTTAGGTGCCCGAAGGCGCCACATAACTATCATTATATTGTTGTTTTGAAGTGGTGTCAATTTAACGCATTATCGCTCTATCACAGCGTTGCGGGTAAGTATATAAGTGCAAAAAAGAGATTGCCCAAAAGGACAATCTCTTTTTATTATTTCATATTTGTCTATGAATTATTCAGCGATATCTGCATACATAAAGTACCAGTATCCGTTAGCTGAATGCCAAGCATTCTGAACCTTATTGCTCATAAGGTAGAAGTCGTTGTAGTAAGCAACTGGGATACATGCTGCATCATCCATAAGAATCTGCTCTGCCTCATGAAGAGCTGCAGAACGCTCTGTTGCGTCAGTTGTTGTTCTTGACTTCTCAATTGCAGCATCAAACTCTGCACTGCTGTACTTACCATCGTTGTTACCGTTGTCTGTTGTGAACAGCTCAAGGATGTTAGATGGGTCAGAGTAGTCACCTACCCAACCGTTACGAGATGACATGTAGTCACCGTTACGACGCATTGGTGTGAAGGAAGCCCACTCAACGATTTCAACATCAACATCGATTCCAAGTTCACCCCAAGCCTGCTGTAAGTACTCAGCAACAACCTTGTGATATCCTGCATCGTTTGTTGTATAAGTAATCTTTGGAAGACCCTTTCCATCCGGATAACCAGCATCTGCAAGAAGCTGCTTAGCCTGCTTCAAGTTCTCGTCAAAGTTTGTTGTATCGATATATTCCTTACCACCGTTAGCATTCTCGTGGAAGTCAGATCCGTCTGTATCTTTCCATCCTTCACCAACCATGCTTCCTGCTGGTGAGTATGTGCCCTGCATCAAAGTGTTTGCAATATAGTCACGGTCGATAGCAAGTGAAAGTGCCTGACGTACTTCCTTGTTGTTGAATGGCTCTTTCTGGAGGTTCAAGCTCAAGTAGTATGTTCCGAGGATTGGTTCTACATAGAACTCGTCAGAATCCTTCAAAGAAGGAATTTCTTCGGTAGGAACATCCTTAATCATCAAAGCTTCACCTGTCTGGTATGCACTGTAAGCTGCGTTTGCATCTTCAATCAAGTTGAACTTGATACCGTCAAGCTTGATAGAATCAGCATCCCAGTAATTTGTGTTCTTCTTCATAAGAATGTAAGAACCAGGAACCCACTCTGCTACATAGAAAGGTCCATTAGAAATGTATGTATCAGCAGAAGTTGCCCAAGCATCTCCGTTTGCATCTACAGTAGCTTTCTGAACTGGGTTAAGTGTAGCAAATGCTGCCAAATCCTCGAAGTAAGGACATGGATTAGACAGATGCACAACAAATGTCTTGTCATCAGTAGCTTCTACACCAAGCTTTGTAATATCGCCGGCGATTGCTTCATCATATCCTTCTACCATAGAAAGAACTGTCTCAGCGTAAGGAGCTGCGAGGTTAGGATCGCAGACACGCTGCCAGCTGTAAACGAAATCTTCTGCTGTCAAGTCAGATCCATCAGACCACTTAAGACCGTCTCTCAATGTGAAAGTGTAAGTAAGACCATCGTCAGATACTTCCCACTTTTCTGCCTGTCCTGCTTCAGGATCTCCATTTTTGTCAAGTTTCAAAAGTCCTTCAAATGCGTGAAGGATCATCTCACCACCGTCGATTGCGGAGTTGAGGGCTGGATCAATTGTCTCTGGGTCAGGACCAACTTCTACAGATAAGATTTTCTCATCAGAAGAAGAAGCTGCTTTTTTCTTGTCGTCTGATTTTGATCCACACGCTACAAGACCAATTGCCATTGCAGCGATGAGCAATAAAGACATTACTCTCTTTTTCATAGTATATCCTCCTTTATAAGTCGGGCAGCTCTATGTTACTGCCTTTTTCTATAAACACTGCGGGAGTTACCTCGCAAGGTTTATCATAAGAAATAAAGTTAATTAATATTTTCCAGATTGTGGCAGGCTGCAAAATGTCCCGGAGAAACCTCTCTGAATTCCGGAACCTCCTGGGCACAACGCTCAGTTGCATACGGACATCTGGTACGGAACCGACATCCGGATGGCGGGTTCAATGGACTAGGCACATCTCCCTCCAATACGATTCGCTTGCTCTCTCTGGCAATCTTTGGATCTGCAATAGGAATTGCAGAAATCAAACTTTTTGTATATGGGTGAATCGGGTGTGTGGTAAGTTCATAGCTGTCCGCCAACTCTACCATACGTCCCAGATACATAACACCGATTCGGTTTGAAATATGTTTTACCACGGATAAATCGTGAGCAATAAACAAATAGGTAAGTCCCATTTCTGCCTGTAGATCTTCAAACATATTAATAACCTGTGCCTGAATAGAAACATCCAGTGCCGAAATCGGCTCATCACAGACGATAAACTCCGGATTTACAGCTAGAGCTCTGGCAATACCAACACGCTGTCTCTGTCCACCGGAAAATTCGTGTGGATAACGGTTTGCATGCTCAGAGTTCAAACCAACACGTCGTAACATCTCGATAATCTTTTCATAACGTTCCTGCTTGTTTGCTGCCAAATGATGGGTATCAATGGCCTCTCCTACAATATCACCAACGGTCATACGAGGATCTAAGCTGGCATATGGGTCCTGGAATACAATCTGCATCTTTTTACGATACGGAAGCATCTGTGCCCACTGATTTTTTTCTACATCAAATACTACATCTCCGTCGTAGGTAAAACGACCGCCGGTTGGCTGATACAGACGAAGCAATGCTCGTCCTGTAGTTGTCTTACCACATCCGGACTCTCCAACAAGGCCCAATGTCTCTCCCTTTGCAATGCTAAAGGAAACATCATCTACTGCCTGAATAAATTTTTTATTTTTGCCGTAACCACCTGCGGGGAAATACTGACGCAAATGTTCTACTTCGATAAATTTATCACTCATTTGCCTCTCCCTTCTCTATGGCTTCCTTTTGGTTGAGCCAACACTGTGTATAATGAACATCATCAAAATTGGTAACCGGTGGCATCTCGCGGAGACAAATCTTCATACAAGCTTCGCAACGAGGTGCAAATGGACATCCGGCTGGAGGATTTAACAAATCCACCGGTGTTCCCTCGATAGGAACCAATCTCTCGTGTTCCTTGGTATCCAATCTCGGAATAGAACGAATCAATCCCTTTGTGTACATATGGTGAGGACGATAGAAGATATCGTCTGTGGTTCCATATTCGACAATTCTTCCGGCATACATAACTGCAATGTGATCACACATAGAAGCAACTACACCCAGGTCATGAGTAATCATAATGATTGCCATGCCAAGCTTGTCTTTCAGCTCCATCATCAGCTCCAGAATCTGTGCCTGAATGGTAACATCAAGGGCTGTGGTAGGCTCATCTGCAATCAAAAGCTTTGGTTCACAGGCCAGAGCAATCGCAATCATAACACGCTGACGCATACCACCTGACAGCTCATGCGGATACTGCTTTAAACGTTTCTCCGGCTCGTTGATTCCAACCAGTTCCAACAGTTCCTTTGCACGGTCATAAGCCTGCTTTTTATCCTTGTCTGTATGAAGGCGAATTACCTCCATAATCTGATTTCCAACGGTATATACCGGATTCAAGCTGGTCATAGGATCCTGGAAAATAATGGAAACCTCATTACCACGAATCTCTCTGAACTGCTTCTCGTTCATGTTTTCAATCTCATGACCGTTAAAGCGAAGAGTTCCTCCCATCAGCTTTCCCGGATGAGCGGTAAGTCCCATTAATGAGTAAGCTGTTACGGATTTACCGGAACCGGACTCACCTACAATACCAAGGACTTCACCCTCTTTTAAATGAATGGAAACATCGTTCAGTGCCTTAACCTCTCCTGCCGGAGTAAAGAAGGAAAGGCGTTCATTTTTTATATCTACTAAGTATTCTTCTGACATAATAAACCCCTTTCTAATTCTTCAACTTCGGATCAAATGCATCACGAAGTCCATCACCTAACAGGTTAAAACTCAAAATAATCAAACTGATTGCCACAGCCGGAATAAACAAAAGGTACGGATAAGTACCTATACCGTTAATGGCATCACTGGCCAAACTTCCCAAAGAAGGAAGGGGAACTGCAACACCCATACCCAAGAAGCTCAAGAAACTCTCGGTAAAGATGGATGAAGGAATCTGCAATGTAGTAGTTACAATCAAAGTTCCGATACAGTTGGTAAGCAAATGCTTCTTAATGATTTTCCCATTGCTTACACCCAATGCTCTGGCTGCTGTTACATACTCGCTTTCCTTTAACATCAAAATCTGGCTTCGCACCATACGTGCCATACCAACCCAGTAAAGAAGTGCAAACACAATGAAAATACTGATTAAGTTGGTTCCCACAGTGTTTACCCAGCCAAATCCCGGTCTCTTTGCCAGCCCCTCAAGAGGTGCCTTTAAAGCAAAGGATAACAATACAATCAAAAGTACATCCGGTACCGTATAAATAATATCTACGATACGCATCATAATCAAATCAACCCAGCCGCCAAAGAAGGCTGCGATGGAACCATAAATGGAACCAATTACCAAGATGATAGCGGTAGCAATCAAACCTACCAACAGGGAGATACGGCTTCCCATCATCACACGGATGGCATAGTCACGTCCCATTTTGTCAGTTCCGAAAATATGTGGAAATACGGATTCTCCCGCATCAATCTGTGCCTGCTCTGACGCAGAATATGTAAACGGAGCAAGGTTGTTGGCTCCCTTAATCTGCTGGTCATAAGAATATGGGTAAAATGATGGAACGATGAATGAGAAAATCATTACTAAAATAATGACTACGATGCTCACCATTGCCACTTTATTCTTTTTCAGTCTGCGAAAACCGTCCTTCCAGAAGCTGACGCTTTCACGCATAACCACCTGACTCTGTTTTTCCTCCTCGGTAGCCGGGAGAAAATCTTCAGGATTTAAATCTACTTGAAAACTTAATGGATTTTTCTTCATGTTCTTCTCCTTACTTCAGCTTAATACGAGGATCAATAATCTTGTAAACGATATCTACAACCACGTTCATAATGATAACCAAGGTGGCCAGGAAAATCGTTGTCCCCATAATCAAAGTATAATCACGTCCCTGAATGGCTCCGATAAACTCGCCGCCAAGTCCCGGGATGGTAAAAATCTTTTCTACAATGAAACTACCGGTTACAGTGTATGCAAGAAGTGGTCCCACATAGGTAACAACCGGAAGAATGGCATTTCTCAAAGCATGCTTGAAAAGCTGAGCCTTGCCGGAAAGTCCCTTTGCCTTTGCTGTACGCATATAATCCTGCCCCAATACGTCAAGCATAGAAGAACGCATCAGTCTCATAATGTAGGCTGTCGGATAAAATGAAAGTGCTGCCACCGGCATTATGTAATGTTTCCAAGTCAAAAGTCCCATAGTCGGTAAAACCCTAAACTTAACGCCCAGGAAATACATCAACAGTGTACACACAACGAAACTTGGCACAGCAATACCAAGGGTAGAAACTACACTGATAAAGTTGTCCAGGAACTTGCCTCGCTTCAATGCCGCAATACTTCCCAGGAAAACTCCAAGAATGAGAGAAATCAACACAGAAATACCACCAATCTTTGCAGATACAGGGAATTTCATCTTAATAATATCCGCTACTGTACGTCCTCTCTGCTTAAGGCTGTCGCCAAAATCTCCGTGCAGTGCTCCGGTAATGTAGGTGACATACTGTTCACCCAAGGGTTTGTCCAAACCATATTTTGCTTCTAACGCTGCTGTCGCCTGTGGGCTGATTGCTTTTTCTGACAAGAATGGTCCACCTGGAACCATATTCATCAAAAAGAAAGTCAATGTGGCAACTGCCCAAATCGTTACAATAGCAAGCGCTATTCTCTTAACAATATACTTTGCCATCTTATAACATTCTCCTTCCATGGCACTATCTAAAAAAAACGCAAAACAGCTGGTAATAGCCGCTCCTTTGCGTTCAACGTTTGTTATTATAGCACAGCAATGTGCTAAAGTCTACACCAATTTTTCATACTTTTCACATTATCTACACATTTAATTTTTTGCCCATTTTTGACTTTTGTAGACTTTTTTCATCAAAAAAGGTTCTGAATGAATATCTATTCATTCAGAACCTTTTTCTTCCTATCATAAAGGAATATTTATACAGTTTTAACGATGTTGCAAATAATCTGGGTACAAATCTCCATCCCCTCTGCAGTGATGTGCTCGTAAGGACCATGGAACCCAAAACCGCCGGTTCCCAGATTCGGACAAGGCAATCCCATAAAGCTTAATCTGGCTCCGTCTGTGCCCCCTCGAATCGGAACTTCCCTAGGTGCGATGCCTGCCATTCTGGTGGCTTCTTTTGCCCAGTCAATAATTTCCATACAATCCTCAATTTTGGATTTCATATTCAGGTAAGATTCCTTAATCTGAATTTCTATGGTGCCCTCTCCATATTTTTCGTTGATGGTGGCTACGGCATTTCTCATCAGGTCTTCCTTGGCATGAAACTTCTCCATGTCATGGTCACGGATGATGTACTCCATTGTCGTCTCAGCCACATCTCCCTGCACGTTGGTCAGGTGGATAAAGCCCTCATAGCCTTCGGTTTTTTCCGGCACTGCATCCTTTGGAAGAAGTCCGTGAAACTCCATCCCTACTGTAAGGGAATTCACCATAATATCCTTTGCGCTTCCCGGATGGACATTGTTACCATGAACCGTCACTTCAGCAGCGGAGGCATTGAAATTGTCATACTCAATACCGCCTTCCAAATCCCCATCTACTGTGTAGGCATACTTAGCACCAAAATGCTCCACATCAAAATAGTCTGCTCCGGCGCCGACTTCCTCATCCGGCGTAAATCCGATACAGATTTTTCCGTGGGGAATATTTTCTGTGAGAATGCGCTCCATGGCACACATAATCTCCGCCACGCCCGCCTTGTCATCTGCCCCAAGCAAAGTGGTTCCGTCTGTAGTAATCAAGGTGCGTCCTTTGAACTCTTTTAAGTGGGGAAAGTCCGCAACAGAAAGCACTCTTCCGCTGTCTCCTAAGACCACGTCCTCCCCATCATAATTTTTGTGAATCACAGGCTGCACATGTTCCCCGGAAAAATCCGGTGCAGTATCCATGTGTGCCACAAAACCGATTGCCGGCTTGTCCTCCATCCCCGGAGTAGCCGGAATACTTCCATAAACATAGCATTTATCATCCACATGGGCATCTGTAATGCCAATTTTCTTCATCTCCTCCACCAACATATGTGCCAGGTCAAACTCTCTGGCTGCGGTCGGCGTGGTCTCGCTGTGTTCATCACTGGTGGTGTACACCTGAACATATTTTATCAATCTCTCGTACGGTTTCATCTTTTCCTTCTCCCCCTGTCATAACTCAACTGTCTAATGTTTATTGTAACACTAATTTTACTTATGTAAATTCATTTTTCTCTGCGGTCCTTACCGGCAAAATTTTTCTGATACAACTTATGCTTTCATCAGAGGTCTGACAGAAAGTTTTCCAGGTTTTCCCGACTGACCTGGGCGCTTCCCTGTATCATCTGGGCTCCGCCGCCTCCACGCACTCCTAACTGTTCCCGCATAAGAGTGGCTAACTGACTGCAATCTTTTGTGGCGCTTCCCACAATAAAGCGGTACCCCGTCTGGTCATCCCCTGTAAAAATCCCGCAATATCCCGGATGGGTTTTCACCATCTCATTTACCACATCCCGCATAGCTTTGGTGTCACAATCCCCCACAAAAAGAATCGGATTTTCCTCTGTCTCATCCAATCCTTTTACCTGACACAGAAGCAGTTGTTCCATGGTTTTTCGCAGACGGTAGTTTGTCTCCTGATTCTCTGTCTGCAAACGCTTAATACCGGATTCCAAATCCTCCTCCGAAGAACTGAGAAGGTGCATCATTTTTTCCACCGTATCCTTCTTTTCCGAAAAGGCTTCCAGAGCGCGATACCCGCAGAGAATACTAAGGCGAACTCCACCTTTATAATTTTGTAATTGCATCACCTTGAGCTGTCCGATTTCTCCGGTATGACTCACGTGAGGCGCACAACAGGCACACACATCCACTCCCGGTATAGTGACAATCCGCACCTGTCCTTCCAGTTCTTTTTTGCTGCGGTATTCCAGTGCTGCCAGTTCCTCCTTGGTGGGGTAAGAAACCTCCACCGGGAGATTGGCATAAATCACCTGATTGGCTTTCCGCTCCAGTTCTTTTACCTGGGTTTTGTCCAGCGTTCCGTCAAAATCCATAGTCACCACGGAATCGCTGAGGTGAAAACCTACATTATTATATCCGTATTTTTCGTGAACCAGACCAGAGAAAATGTGCTCCCCTGTGTGCTGTTGCATATTGCTGAACCGATAGTCCCAGTCCACACTTCCAACCACCCGACTTTCCTCTTCCAAAGGTGCATCTGTGGTGTGGATAATGATGCCATCTGTAATCTGCACGTCCAATACCCTGACATTATTCTCTTCCGTCTTTGGTTTTTTCAGGTGAAGGCTTCCCTGATCCGGGGTCTGTCCCCCCTGCTCCGGGAAAAACTGGGTTTGGTCTAAAATCACCTGATAGCCTTTTTCTCCTTTTTCACAGGAAAGCACCTGAGCTTCAAATTCTACTTCGTAGGGTTTTTCATCGTATAAACATCTTGTTGGTTGCATTTTATTTGTCCTCTAATTTTCCTCAAACTCCACCGGCTGATTGGTCATCTACCTGAAAGCTATCCAGTTTTGCCTGTAAGCTTCCCAGCTTTGGAGAAATGGTGATTCTCACTTTTACAAATACCCCGTCTCCCCGGTACTCCTGCTCTAATATGGTTCCCTGCTCTGTGAGTTGGTGTAGCAGGGCTCCCTCACTATAGGGAAGCAACAGGCTCAACTCCTGCTCCGGCGGAAAAAGCCGGCTTATAATCATATCTAACAGTTCTGTCATACCGATGCCTTTGCCTGCTGACATATGGATGTGATTTCCTGTCACAAGAGGAATATCCCCGGCGAAGTTTTCCACCTTGTCCGTCTTGTTGTAGAGAACCAGCATAGGAATATCCCCGGCTCCTAAATCCTTTAAGGTCTCCTGGGTCACTCTCATATGCTCCCGGTAATATGGGTCGGAAACATCCACCACCTGAAGCAACAAATCCGCATTACAGACTTCCTCCAAGGTAGAACGGAAGGCATCCACCAGATGATGAGGCAGTTTGTCGATAAATCCTACTGTATCCGAAAGATAAAACTCCGGTTTGCCCGGTGGCACAATCTTTCGCACTGTGGTCTCCAAGGTGGCAAACAACATATCCTTTTGTAAAACCATCTTGTGGGAATTGTCCCCTACCTCCGGGTTTCCGTACAACTCCAACATCTGATTCATCACTGTGGATTTTCCTGCATTGGTATATCCCACCAGTGCCACCTGGGGAATGGCAGATTCGCTTCTGCTTTTTCTCTGAACCTGTCGGTTTTTCTTTACCGTCTGCAGTTCCTTTTTACACTCTGTAATTCTGTGGCTGATGTATCTCTTGTCCAGTTCCAGTTTTTTCTCACCGGCACCTTTGTTGGAACGGGAGCCACTGCCGCCGCCCTGTCTGGACATGGCAACTCCCATACCGGAAAGTCTGGGTAACATATATTGTAATCTAGCCAGTTCCACCTGAAGCTTTGCCTCTTTCGTCTGGGCTCTGGATTCAAAAATCTGTAAGATTAGCGCTGTCCGGTCTAAAATAGGAAGTCCGATTTCCATATTCAGATTTCTCGCCTGGGAAGGGCTTAAACTGTCGTCAAATACCACCATATCTGCGTCCAGATTTTCTGCCGCTCGTTTCACTTCCTCCACTTTTCCCGAACCGATATAAAGCGCCTGGTGGGGAGCGTCCAACGCTTGGGTCACGGTAAACACCGGCTCCAGATAGCAGGCTTCACATAAGCTCTCCAACTCCTCCATCTCGTGGTCAAAGTTGTCATTTTTCCCCAGAAGCAAACCCACCAGAATCACTTTTTCTCTATTTTCTTCCATTCCTCTTTCCTCATTCCATTAGGGACGGATACTAATGGCCCGAAGGTCTGTCCCCATTGGTCCTATACTCTATATTGCTGCAAATTCTCCGTCATAGTGTTGATGGTTTGCAACGTCTCCTGGGCAGTCTGCACCTCTGCCTGCATAGTGTGATTTAACACTTCCAAAATGCTGGAGATATTTTCCATCTCCGCGTTGTTGGTCTCAGAGGCCTCCTGCACCGTTTCCATAGAATCCCGGATGGAGGAAACCGCATCATAAAAGCTGTTCAGTTCCTCTAAAAGCCTGTCAATATTGCCATCCAAATTTGTGGTCTGTGCAGAAAACTCATCACTAGCTGTGGCAAATTTTTCATAATCTGCCAAAACAGTATCGTGAATGAAGTCCAACATGTTGTGGGAGATTTCCTCCAAACCGTGAATCGCTTCCATAACACTGGTGCTTACCTGCTGAATCTCATTTGCCGCCGTGTTTGTCTCCGCCGCCAAATCGCTGATTTCCGTGGCAACCACAGCAAATCCTCTGCCGGCCTCTCCGGCTCTCGCCGCCTCGATGGAGGCATTAAGTGCCAAAAGATTGGTCTGCCCGGAAATATTTAAAATAGCATCGGAAAGCTGGTGAATCTTTTCCACTGCCTTTGACTTTTCCTCCTCGATGGCGAGCTGTGCCTGCATCTTTTCCACATTCTCCGTGGCCGCTACGGTAGATGCCCCGGCAATCTGTTGTAACGTACCTGCCGCCTCACGGTTACTCTGTATGGTCTCCTTGCTCTGCTTCGCAATGGAAACAATCTCCTGGGTGGTGTCATAGGCACCGGCAGTCTCGTCCTTCACCTCTGCAATGGACACCGCAATCTCTGTGCTGGAATCCACCATACTCTGCATAGTCTCATTAATCTGGGAAATGTTTCCACCGGAGTCCACCATATCGCTGTTGATGGTCTGCATAATGGTATGCACATCGGAGTTTCCACTGGAAAGGCTTGCAATGGTAGCTCTGGTTTTTGCCAGCAATTGGTTCAGACTTCCCGCAATCACCTCAAACTCATCCCCGGTGTTTATCTGAATCTTCTGGGTTAAATCTCCGTCCTCAGATGCCACCTGAGAGATAACCTCATTGACCTTGGCAAAACTCTTTTTCATCTTACCGGAAATCACAAAAGACAAAGAAATGGCAAGCAAAAGGGCAATCACTTCTGCAATCAGAATGCTGGTGAGCAGACGGTTGGTGGAACTTTGAATCATAGAAGCATTGCAATCCACTCCCACAATACCAACGACTTTTCCTGTACTGTCGCAGATAGGCGCATAAGCACTGTACACTGTCCCCCACTCATCTGTGGTAGGCGTAGGATTTACCGTAGCATCCCCCTGATAGGCTTTCGTCATCTCCGCTTCCGCCTCATAGGACTCCCCAAAGTCCGCCGGATCCTCCGGGTCTGCATCCACCACGAACTGGAAATTTTCATCATCCAGATAGGTCATGGTGTAGATAAAGGACACGGTATCTGCCTTCAAAAAATTGCTCAACTGCCTGTGAACCGTATCAAACGCCTTTGAGTCCGGTCCATCCTCTATAGCCTTTGCAAAAACATCCCCATCTATGCTGGCCGCCGAGGTAATAGCGAACTCCAATGTCTCCTGCTGTGAAATCGAAGTCAACCTGGACTTCAAGGTGGTATAAGAAATCCCCGTAACCACTCCCATTACTGCCACAACAGAGACAATCATATAAATCAAAATCTTCTGCGACAGCGCCATCTTTCGTGTTTTCATAATCCTCTCTCCTATGTGCCCATTAGGGACGGATACCAATGGCCCGAAGATCTGTCCCTATTGGCTCGTTGCCTTTTACATTTGTCAGCCTCATTGTTTTCTACTCTTTATTGTACGTGGAACAAATCGGTATTGGCAAGTAAAAACCAAAATTATTTTTGAAAACTTTTTATCTTTCTATTTAAATGATTGTTCATCTATATATCATCATTTTGTCTTACCTTATGTTTAGAAAATATGAACTATATTCGTTTGGTTTCAATGCCCGTGTCACGTTGTTTATAATTCACAAACATTGAAGATATAATAAAACGGATTGGTTAAACAGCATTTAGGAGACATCATATGAATACATTGAATACGGAAATAGGAAAAAGAATTTCAAAACTTAGAAATGAACATCATATGACTCAGGCAGTCCTGGCAGAAAAGCTGGATATCTCTGTCAAACATTGTAGTGAAGTAGAACGGGGAATCACCAGACTATCTCTGGAAAAGTTAGTCACTTTATGCTCTATTTTGCACACCAATATGGATTATCTCGTCTTAGGACAAACCTCTAACGATGAAAACACAGCCAACAT
>JALELK010000109.1 GCA_022768745.1 Lachnospiraceae bacterium | reverse complement strand
TTTCCATCATAGTCCACTGCCACTGCCATCTCCTGAACAAAAAATGACACATCCTCTGCCTTGTATCCGAAATAATTATGTTCTTTAAAGAAACGAATCGTTTCGTCATTATTCTTTTCACTGGTCATAATGTATAAAGGAATAGAAACTCCGGCCTTTTTTGTCACATCCGTAAGGTTGCCAATCAGACATTCAAACAGGTACAACTCCCTGTCTATGCCAACGTTTAATTCTCCCTTAGGCTTATCCAATCCAAGTCTGGTTCCCATGCCCCCTGCCAAAAGCAAAGCTGCAACCTTTCCCTGCTGAATCGCCTGAATACCAGCCGCATCAAACTCCTCTTTTCGTGTTGCAATTTCATCCACATCCACTGCCTCAAGAGGTGCCAGTTCTCCCACCGGAAGTTTCTCATGCTTCTTTGCCAGAGCAATATCACGCCAGTCAATCTCCCCAATCTGGCGGATTAATTCCTGCTGCTGCTCCTCCGACAAATCATCAAACCAACGCATTACATGCTCCTGATGATTTGTTCTCAATACATCCTCTGCTTCTTTTTTAGTCAACATCATTACTCCTTCTCCTAAAAACAATTAATTTGCTAATCAAATAATTCAGGGCAATCACCACAATCTGAGAGAAAAACTTTACCAACATATTTGGTAATCCCTTCATCTCAATCAGGAAGAATAGCATCCACTCCTCCACAATCAATGTCATAAAACGCCCTAAGCAAAAACTCCCCAACTGCATAAAAAAAGCAAAAACGCCAGTTGCATGTGACACAAACACCCACCGTCTGTTAGTGTAAAATGCAAACAGCGTTGCAAAAATCCAAGCAATCGCATTGGCGATTAAGACCCCTAAATCTATATACTCTGTAAAGAGTGAATATACAAACATATTGATTAGTACCGTGCCCAATCCAAACAAAGCGTACAACCACATCTCCCGGTATCGATAATAAATCGGTTTAAACCATCTCAACCAGGATACCGACACGATACGATCAAAGATATCCTCATCTCTCATATTCATACCTCCGCCCTTGAAGAGTTGTCAACAAGAACGCCTAAATTGTACCACTTTTGTATAGGAGTGTCAAAAAATGCAAAAGAAAAGGAACCAGGGTACCCGGTCCCTTTTATGACTACATATCCATCCGTATGTGATCTGCAATCATTGCAATATATTCTGAATTGGTAGGTTTGCCTTTTTCGTGATTAATGGTGTAACCAAACAGTCGGTCCATCTCCTGTACATTTCCCCGATTCCATGAAACTTCCACTGCATGGCGTATAGCCCGCTCCACACTGGGTGCCGATGCTTTGTACATATCCGCTATCACCGGATAAATCTTTTTTGTCACTGCGGAAACAACTGTGGGGTCCTCCACCACCAGACGAATTGCCACCCGCAGATATTTATACCCGTTTAACTGTGCCGGGACTCCCAGCGTCACCAAAGAGTTTGTAATTATCTTGTCCAATTCCTGAGATTTTTCTTTTGTGCCATCCTTCTCCGGCTCTTTCATTATATTTTTGATGCGACGGATTACACTATCCGCATCGAAGGGCTTCATTATATAATACTTAGCTCCCATAGCAAATGCATCTCTGGTAATCTTTTCATCACCTATGGCGCTGACCATGATAAACTTTGTCTTTATGGTAGTATCCCCCTGAAAGCTGGAGAGCACATCCAGTCCGCCTCCCGCCGGCATCACCACATCCAAAAGCATTACATCCGGATTTTTCTCTCTGATTAACGAAATTGCCTCCTGTCCGCTGTAGGTAATATCAATCAGTTCAAATTCATCTTCCGAACGTACGATGCCCCCTAGTGTCTCAGCAACGATATCATTGTCCTCAGCAATTCCAATCGTTATTTTGTTTTTCATCTTTTTTCATTTCTTCTCCCGTTTTCTTTTTCGTTGCTTAAAGTTGTCTCATATAATTATATCCACAAATACATCCAAACTGTTCTGTGCAATCTGGATATATCGTGTTGTTTATAAAAATGAATCCTGCGGAATTTGTTCTGCTCTCCTATCCGAGAAAACTCTGACAGAAACTGTCGATTGGAATCTGATATTCCATCCACCGCCGCCAACTGTCCCGCTAAATCTCTGGCTCTCTGCACAAACTCCTTTTTCTTTTTTCTCACCTGACCGTTGCAAAGTTCCCTCAAATTCCGGAATAATTTTTGCATTCCGGACTCTGCAACCGCCCCCATCTCATTTTTTTCGTGCTGCCGATAATAACTCAAAGGCTCGTCCACCACACTCACATGTCCCTCTCCACATGCTGCTGCGAGTGCCAAAACCCAAATATCATGCATTTCAATAGCTTGGACATCCCGAAGCTGCCCTGCCAATTGTCTCAACGGTCTGTTAAACAACTGGGTACATCCGGCCGAAGGATTGTCCACCAAAAGCTGGGATAATTTGATACGTTCCGGAGACCTTTCAATGTAGCGGATAAAAGACGAATCCAAAATCCTCAATTTATCATCCACCACATACATATCCGTAAACACACAAAGTGGCTGATCCGTCCCCCGGGACTTTTCCAATTCTTTCATCTTTTCCATGGTCTTTGCAATCTTTTCCGGAAGCCAAACATCATCCTGATCTGCAAACATATAATAAGGTGCATCTACCTGAGATAGCATCCAGAGAAAATTATTTTTTGCAGCCCCCTGCCTTGGTCCCTCTAAAATCCGGTACTTTTCCGGATGTCTGTCTGTCCATTCTCTTATCCAGTCCGAGGTTCCATCGGTAGAACCATCATCATGAAAATAACACACAAACTCCGAATATGTCTGGGATTCCAAAGACTCCACCATCTCCGGCAAATATTTTATACCATTGTATGTAGCAAGGAGGATTGCTATCTGATTCATATAAACACCTCTGTCATCTTACTAAATCACTATATTTCGGAAGGCATTTTGAAGTCGTCGAATTCCGTCTACAACTTCGCACATTCACCCCAAAAGCTTCCTTTGATAATTTTATACCATTCTCATACAGTTCGCCAGTACTAAAGCAGCGGTGTACTTTATCTCTTTATTATAGCGAAGTGTTATGCTCTAAGTGTCTTTGGAATTGTTGGTTGATTTTGTTGGTTCACGTTGATATTCGTTGTGTCGGCAGAAAAATTGTCTTATAATAGGGAAAAAGAAAAGGAGGGCTATTTTCATGAATACACAACAAGAACTAACAGTTTTATTAATAGAAGATGACGAAAATGCTTGCGA
>JALELK010000106.1 GCA_022768745.1 Lachnospiraceae bacterium | reverse complement strand
CAGGTGGGTGGTGTCAGCGAAATGGAATACATTCGCCGAAACATTACCAAATTAGGAGAACAGCGACAGGCACTTTATGATAATTGCAGACAGGCAAAAGCCTTTGTTGACACTTACAGAGACAGTTTATCACCGGGGCAGGTGCATCTGCTGGACATCTTTGGAAATGTGCCGGAGCAGGGGTGGTTTCAAAGAAGATCTCAGGTTTTTCACAATGGATTTAAAAAAACAGGCTTTGTGAGAAATTTTGGAACTTTTGTGATTCTATAGTAAATGAAAAGGTCAATTCCTATAACAGGAATTGACCTTTTTTGGTGTCGATATAAGGAGAGTAATATGGGTCGTAGTCTCTCATAAGCGACTGTGCCTCCGAGGACAACTGACTTGGAATATCCAAGGCATTTACCTGGGCAGTGACCTGGGAATTGACCAGAACATATCTGCCATCCCGGTTTAGAGTCAAGCAAAGCTGGTAGGGATCCTTGATGGCCTGCAGATGTAAAAACACCTCTGCGGGCATAACGGAAAAATACATAGGATCCAGGCTGATATTGGTGGTAACATCAACTGCCCTGTGACTGTATCCGTGAAAGTTTTCGTTCAGACCGCTGTAAAGGGGAATGACGCTTCCCGCGGGCATATCGGAGGTCTGTCGGGGACCTACATACATACCGCCACAGCATAAAATCCGGTGGTTATGAACATACTTGGCACTGACCATACCAACGTTGTGGTTGATGACATCAGATAAAAGTTCTGTCAGCCATCCGGAAGATGTGGGAACGGCATCTTTCCTTGCTGATAAAACATAGTCAAACCGAGACACCTCCTCTGAAGAAAGGGCTGTATCCGAGATTTTAAATGTGATCTCAAGATTGGACATACTATCCTCTGTAGAGATAGCCTTTCGGAGACGGGCAAGATGTTTCTCGTTTTCTCCCAGAATCAAAAGTTTTGTGGGCTTCAACCTTCCGTCAAGATCATAATGGATATGATAAATACCAAGATCCCTGGTTAGGGATACCTTTCCGGGGTCTCCAACGGAAGACAGATACTTTTCAATGGCCCGGGTGCCATTGTGAAAGGCATATAATTTGCTGTTGGGGTCACCTGCAGTGGAATCCGGGTGAATGCGCCAATGGTAAAGTATCTTTGGAATATGGGCGATACGGGCACCATAAGCGGCACATCTTAGAATGAATTCGTGATCCTGGGCACCGTCATATGTGGCATCCAGTCCTCCCACTTTATCCAGAAGTTCCTTGGAGTAAATCAAAAAATGGCATATATAATTTACATGTCGGAGAAAATATTCATTGTAGTCCGGCTTAAAAGAAGGGTCTGTATACAGTCCCGTTGCCTGATTTAATTTGTCCTCGTCAGAGTATATCATATCCGGCCGGGGAGAAAGTTCGTTGAGCATCCGGGTCATTTCAAACAGGGCGTTTGGGGTGAGTGTGTCATCGTGATCCAAAAGGGCCACATACTCACCGGTCGTGTGGGTAAATCCTTCGTTTGTATTGCCGGAAATGCCGGTGTTTTTTTCTAATTTAAGATAGACAATGCGTGAATCATCATACCGGCTGAGAGTTTTACGGACAATGTCCGTCTCACTTCCATCGGCAATAATCAACTCAAAATTTGGATAACTCTGGGCCAGCACGGAGTCAACCAGTTCTTCCAGAAAAACCTTTTTGGTTTCATAGGCGGGAACCACGATGCTGTATTTCGGTGCATACTCAAAATGTATATCCTTTTGTTGTTGCAGTTCTTCCTCTGTGGGGAGAAAATGCCGGATATTTTGTTGGTAAGCTGCGGAACGGGCAGCCGTGTCTTTGGATTCCAAATATCGGTATGCCAGACATTTGAAACCATATTGTTTTAATAAATTTAAAGTTTTCATATCCTCATTCTAGCGTCTAATGAGTTGTAGGTCAAATCATTTTATGATATTATTCATTGGTTAGTATGTGTTTATGGATGAATTTGGAAATAGCTTGAAAAGAAAGGTTATAAAATGAAAAAAAATGCATTTATGGTAATCAGCAGCAATCTGCTTACACTGTTGGTTTCCCTGTTTATGGGATTTATTATACCCAAATATTTATCAGTAGATGATTATGCATATTTTCATATTTATCAGTTGTACATTGCCTATGCCGGATTCTTTCATCTGGGGCTGGTAAACGGAATCTATTTAAAATATGGTCATCTGGACGTGGACCAGTTGCCGGTAACCGACTTCAGAAGGTATGGCAGAGCTATGGCGATTCTGCAGTTGGGTATGGCGGCAATTTTGTTTGCTCTGTTATTTTTGTTTTTCCCTCAGGATGGTAATGTTGGGATGGCTTATGCCTTCACTATTATCAACATTCCCCTGATGAACATTAAATGGTTCTATTCTTCAATCAACCAGTTTACCAAACGGTTTGTGATAGACAGTGCAGTGACTTATATGCAAAATGTACTGCAGTTTGTGATGGTAGTCGCCGTTATCGCCTTTCGCCTGTATGACTATATGGTGTTGCTGGTGGCAGTTACCCTGATAAATCTGATTTGCATGATTGCGGTTATGGTGCAAAACCGGCAGTTTGTTCATTTTCTGGCAATACCAAAGGAAGAGGTGCCTGAGGACCGAAAGACGAAAAGTTTGATCCGGGGCGGATTTTTCTTTATGATCAGCGAATTCGTGGCCATTATTATTCTGGGAATTGACAGTGTGTTTGTGCAGAATCTTTTTTCCTTGACGGATTTTGCTATGTACTCATTTGCCGTGTCTATTATCTCGGTAATGTATACCTTGATTGGAACCATCTCCAATTTGATTTATCCTTATCTGGTCCGGGTAAAGGAAGAAAAGTACGCCCAGTATTATACCCTGATGAGTGATGTGCTCACGGTGGTGGCATTGATGTCTATGCTGGCATTTTATGTGGCAAAATTTTTGGTTGTTACCTGGCTGGATAAATACGTGGACAGTTTGGGGATTGCTGCTATTCTCTTTGGAACGGTAATATTTAGAACCCTTATTATGCTGGTTTGCGGAAATTATTTTAAAGTTCTCAAAATGACGAAGGAGTATACCAAGAATAATTTCTTCTCTATCATTCTGGCATTTGTGGCGGATATGCTGGCATATTTGATTTTCAAGGATTGTATTTATATTGCCTATGCAAGTCTGATTACCTTTATTATCTGGTATGTTGTTACCGATGCTGTGTTTATCCGGAGACTTCAGATTGAGAAAAAGACTTGCGCAAATCGATATTTCTGTATATTGGTTTGTCTTATTATTTTTTATGGTTTGTTCCGGGTTTCCGATGTCAAGGCATTCTTTATATATATGATTGCAGCAGCAGCGGTTTGTGCGTTGTGTTTTTGGAAACACATTAGGGAGATTATTGATGAAAGAAACGTTATGGATGAAGATTAAAAGAAGTTCTCACAAAAAAATATGGCTTGCCGGTTTATTGGTGGTTGTTTTCCTGTTGCTTGGAGTAGAGGAATATCTGGCGTCATATTCGGATTCCGGTATGATGCAGCCGATTGTGGGGGACAATGTCAGCAATCTGGGAGTCATTAATAACGATACGGTAATAGAACAGACCTTTGTCACCGATCAGGATTTCTGTGGCGTGGCACTTATGGTGGGAACCTACAGAAAGAGAATCCAGGTTGGAGAAATCCATGTTACGGTAACCGATACGGCTACAGGGAATGTGGTAGTGGATGACACCAGAAGAATGGAGTCTATGAGAGACAATACCTATGTATGTTTTACCGGGGATAAACAAATCAAACCGGAGAAGAAGACAGAATATCGTATTGCCATTACCGGAAACCACATTATGAAAAGATGCGGTGTTACCGTCTGGACAACCCAGGATGACGGATATGCAGACGGCACATTGGTTTGTAACAATGAACAACTGGGAGCCGATGTGTGTTTTTCACTGGTACAGGAATTTCAGGGTGGAATCTCCTATCGTGTATTTGCAAAACGCCTGATGATTTTAGCTATATTGTTTGTATTTTTCCTGTTGCATATTTTTCTGGATGTTAGGAAACTATATGAAACCATATACAAATATCGCTGGCCCATTGCCTTTGCTCTGTTTGTATTTTGTGTGCTGAATAAATTCAACGGCTCCTCTTTGGCAGAATACGACTGGTATGTACAGCAGGGAGCTGGCTCGGAATATATCCGACCTTTATTTGGAGAGGCCAGGATGGGACGTAGTGATGAATGGATGGTTTCCATTCCACGAATTATGTCAGCGGAATACACAGACTATGGAAAATACAATGATATTGTGATGGGAGTCCGGCATACCAATATGTCTGCGTCGGGGCTTTACCGAAGTTATTCCCTGTTGGCAAAACCTTCCGATTGGGGATACTATCTGTTTGGTACGGAGTATGGACTTTCTTATGTATGGTGTTTCCACATCATTTTTGGGTTTATGTTTTCCTATGAGTTGTGCCATATTCTCACAAAGAAAAATAAATGGCTTTCCTTGTTGGGAGCCGGCCTGATTTGGTTCTCCATGTTTAATATGGGCTGGTCCATTGCTATCTGGCTGTTTGCCGGACAGGCGGCTTTGGTATTGTTTTACTATTTTTTATCCGAACCGAAATTGTGGAAAAAGGCATTGCTGGGATTTGGAACGGCAGTATTTGGAGCAGAATTCGTGGTGAATCTGTACCCGGCATGGCAGGTTCCGGCAGGATACGTTTATCTGGGGCTGCTGATATGGATGTTTGTATCCCGGAAAGAATACTGGAAAGCGTATAAAAAGAGGGAATGGGCCATTGGGTTTGCGGCTGTAGCCTTTATGATTAGTATTATAGGCGCCTTTTTATATAATGATATGGATTATATCCGGGAGATATCCAGCACGGTTTATCCGGCGGGACGTGTGGATTACGGTGGCTTTCAGTTAAATAAACTGTTAGGATACCTGTCATCTACCTTATCACCCTTTATCAACTATGAAAATCCGTCGGAGATGGGATGCTTTTTCAACTTCTTTCCGGTATCTATGATACTGTTTCTGTATGTGCTGATAAAAAAGAAGGGGAAGAGCCTTCTGATGTGGTGTCTGGCGGTGCCGTCCCTATTTCTCACCCTGTATTGCACTATGGAACTGCCTCATAAATTAGTGGAAGTTACCCTGATGTCCAAAGCAACCTCTGTGAGAACGGCGGATGTGGTGGGATATGCCAATGTGCTTATGCTGATAATAGCCCTGTCGGAATATGAAACTTTAAAACAGATGAAATGGTATGTGGCATTGCCGGTTATGGGGTGTACTGTGGGATTGGCTGTCTGGAATTCCCAGCAGATGGATATGCAGAATGTTCGGATGGATACATTGCTTTTGGCAGTGTTTGCTGTGGCGGCAGGAACCGGTCTGATTGCAGAACTGAGAAGCCATATCAAGCGGCTGGCAATGGTTGCCTTGTCGGTGGTGATGATATATACAGGTATGTCCTTTAACCCGGTTCAGGTGGGAATCGACCCTATAACCACAAAGCCGGTGGCTTATGCCATCCGGGACATTGTAGAAAAAGACCCGGACGCTTTGTGGATTGGTGCAAATAATTTTGTTCTTGGGGATTACCTGGTGGCATTGGGAGCCAGAACCATCAACTCCACAAATTATGTGCCGAATCTGAAATTGTGGAAGATTTTGGACCCGGAAGAAAAGAAGGAGGAAGTCTACAACCGGTATGCTCATCTGAGAATTGATATGACAGATGAGGATACAGAGTTTTCCCTTGCCTGGGAAGATCAAATCAACCTGCAGCTGAACTATGCAAAACTACAGGATCTGGGAATAAAATATCTGTTCAGTGTGAAAAAACTGGAAACGGACCAGGTAAATCTGAAGCAGATTTATGGAGAAAACAGGGCTTACATCTACGAAGTACAGCAGTGATTCGGAAATTAAGTCCTATGAAACTGGAAAAGTATGTTATAATAAAAACATTACTATGAGGAAAGGTAAAACCATGAGTGATAAGAGACCTCTTGTCAGCATTTGCATACCGGTGTATAACAATGCAGACTATATAGGGGAGACCATTGATTCTATTCTGTCTCAAACCTATGAGAATATTGAGTTAATTATGGTGGATGACAATTCCACAGATGATTCTTACCGGGTGTTACAGGATTATGCCGGAAGGGATCAGCGTGTTAAGATTTATAAAAATGAATCCAACCTGGGCATGTCCGGTAACTGGAACCGGTGCTTGGAACTTTGTACCGGAGAAATTATGAAATTGGTATGTGCAGATGATTTGTTGTCTCCACGTATTATAGAGCGGGAACTGGAAGTTTTTGAAAACCATCCGGAAGTGGTTCTGGTGGACAGTGATACCAGGCTGGTGACTCTGGATGGAAAATACCGGGGCTGGTATCGCAGATATCCAAGCAGTGGTGTTGTGGATGGTGCCACTATTGCCCGGAAGGGATTTTTCAGCCAGAATTATTTCGGAGCCCCTCAGGCTAACAGTTTTCGCCGGAGTGCTTACGAAAAAGTGGGGGGAATCTCGCCAGAGTTTCATTACATTGTAGATTATGATTTCTTTGTCAGCATTGCCAAGCTGGGAAAGGTATTTATCATACATGAACCCCTTAATTTTTTCAGAGTCCGGGGGGATTCTAACACCGGTCAGGTAATGGGGGGAGACAAGGAAAAGACCGAGGTGTATGTGGACGAGCATTATCGCTTGTTTAAAAAGAATCAAGAGGACTTAAATTTGTCAGAGGCAGACATAAAACGAGCCGTAGCCATGCGAAAGCTGAGATGCTTTTTGGGAGGCCTTTACTTAAAGATATTTGTTCATTAGGAGGAGAAAAATGGATCAGATTGCAGTATTGATACCATGCTACAACGAAAGTAAGACAATTGAAAAGGTAGTAAATGATTTTAAAGTGGCGTTGCCGGAAGCGACCATTTATGTTTATGACAACAATTCTACTGATGGAACGGACGAAATTGCCAGAAAAGCAGGTGCCGTTGTACGGTATGAACATCAGCAGGGGAAGGGCAACGTAATCCGCAGAATGTTTTCTGAAATTGATGCCCAGTGCTATATTATGGTGGATGGGGATGATACTTATCCGGCTGAGTTTGCCAGAGAAATGGCAGATGGTGTCCTGGAACACAAGGCAGATATGGTGGTGGGAGACCGCCTGTCCTCGACCTATTTTGAAGAGAATAAAAGACCGTTCCACAACTTCGGTAACAGCATCGTCCGTTGGAGCATTAATTTCCTGTTCAAAAATGATATCAAGGATATCATGACAGGTTATCGTGCCTTCAGTTATCGTTTTGTCAAGACCTTCCCTGTACTGTCCAAGGGATTTGAGATTGAGACAGAGATGAGTATTCACTCTGTTGACAAAAATATGTTTATTGAAAATGTGGTAATTGATTACCGTGACCGTCCACAGGGAAGTGAGAGTAAGCTCAACACCTATTCGGATGGATTCAAGGTTATTCGTACCATTATCCGTTTGTTCCGGACCTACAAGCCTATGAAGTTTTTCGGGGCTTTGAGTGCGCTTTTGATATTGATTGCGCTTATTTTCTTTGTGCCGGTGATTACAGAGTATGCCCAAACAGGTCTGGTAAACCGTTTCCCGACTTTGATTGTATGCGGTTTTGTGGCCTTGGGAGCGATTCAGTCCCTGTTTTGCGGCATGATGCTTAGTACTATCTGCCAGAAGAACAGACAGGACTTTGAAATGCAGTTGTATCGTGTGAGCAGTGAATATGCAGAGAAGTGCGAAAAAGATGAAAACAAATAAGTGGTCCATGCTGGTGATTCAGGGAATCATTATATTGTATATGATGTTTGATGCTGTAGGACTGTTTGTGGACAAAGTGTTGCCCAAAAGCCGACAGACCATAGAGGGTATGGATCTTTCTTTTCTGAAGGGCTGGTTCATTTTTATGGTGGTAGTGGGAATCCTGGGCTATCTGGTATTGTGGCGGGGAATTGGTAAGCTGGCGGTGGAAAAAACCTTTGTGTATCTCTCCCTGTTATTTGGAATGGCGTATCTGCTGGTTATGCCGGTTTATTCCGCACCGGATGAGAATACCCACATTCCTACAGTTTATTACTATTCCAACCAACTGCTGGGGAAAGAGGCTGTGGACGAAGATGGCAACGTTATGTGGAGAAAATATGACGATGAGGTGTTAAATCACGCCAGGGATAAATATCCCACAGCCAGAACCTACGCTGCCATTTATCATCATTTCTGGGACAAATCCACAGAGGATACTATGGTTTCCAGCAGTGTAAATGAATTACAGCCTTTGAATGTCAACTTTCTGGGCTATATCCCACAGATTTTGGGAATATCCATAGCACGATTGTTGCACTTTGGACCGGTGGGGATGTTTTTCCTGGGAAAATTGTTTATTCTGTTGTGTTACACAGCGTTGGTATATCTTGCCATAAAAATTATTCCTGTGGGCAAAGAAATGTTGTCGGTGATTGCACTGTTGCCGGTGAGTCTGGCACAGGCCACCTCCTATTCCTATGACGGAATGGTGACGGCGGTATCCTTTTTGTTTATCGCTGTGGTGCTAAGGGTGATTTACGAAGACAGGGAGATAAAAAACAGTGAACTGCTGGTGCTGGCAGTGGCTATGGTGTTTATGTCGGCAGTGAAAGTGGTTTACTTTGTGCTGGGATTCATTTTGTTTGCCATCCCGGTGGAGAGGTTTTCAAAGCCGAAAAAAAGGTGGCTGGTGATTGGTGCGCTTTTGCTGATTGGAATTGTCAGCATTTTGTGTTCAAGATTTTCCCAGGTGGTGGAATTGTCTGTTGCCCCGACAGCGGGCTACATGGACAAGCAGACCTATACCATTGGTGCCTTGTTAAACGAGCCGATTCGTATTGTGTATATTGTATATGCAACCCTGCGAAATGGGGTGTCGGGCTATTTGTCCACCCTTCTGGGCAGCGGTATGGGCTGGAGTTATATTTCCATTCCGAGAATTTTGCAGTTTTCTCTGGTGGTTGTGATGGTTCTGGCCTCTCTTCAAAGACAGGAAGAAGCACCCCCTCTTTCAGGAGAGGAGAAGAGCTGGTTTGTTCTGGCGGCGATTCTTTGTTTTGCTGCCATTGAGGGAGCTATGCTGCTGGCCTATACACCTGTGGGAGTGAATTACATCAAGGGAGTACAGGGAAGATACTTTTTGCCCCTGCTTCCTCTGGTATTGATTTTGTTTAAGACAGATGCAATTGTAGTCAAAAAGGAGATAAAAGCATATATCAATATGGCGGTATATGTGATTCAATATTTTTCCCTTCTGTATATCGGAACATTTATTCTGGAAAGTATGAAGAGACTGGGATAGTCTGGTGAGGAATTGCTGCTAAAATGAGTATCGAAAATAGAAAGAAAACCGGTTTTTTAGTGATGATGTTATTTGGAGGAAGTGTAATTTTACGCTTCCTTCTTGGTGATTTCTACCCCAGGACCATAAATTGTTATCCGGACGAGCTCCTTTATATGTCCCTTGGAGAAAGTCTGTGGAATCACCATAATATTCAGGTATTTCATGTGGCATCTTATTTTAAAAAAGTAGGATATCCCCTGCTTTTGTCCCCAACCTTTGCCATTGGGGACATTCAGGCGAGAGGACGGGCGATTGCACTGCTGAATGCCGTGTCTATTTCCCTGGGAGTTTTTCCGTTGTATGGTCTGGCAAAACGTATCTTGTCCCGGGAGAAGGACATCCTCTTTTGCGTGGTTCTGTATCTCATTTCCCCATCTATGACTTATTCCATGACTTATATGAGTGAAAATGTGTCTATTTTCCTGTCTATGCTCTTTTTGTATCTGGTGTACCGGGTCTGGGAAGAGACATCTGTGGTCAAAAAGATTTGTCCGGGAATTTTGATGATACTGGTGATGATACTTTGCTACGTGACAAAAAATGTTGCTATGGTTTTTCCGGTAGCATTGGTGATGGCAGTTCTTACAGACTGGCTGTTGAAAAAAGAAAGAAAACAAAGAATACCGGCACTGGTTTCTATGGCAGTGGTGTTTGTACTGGCGGTATGGGCAGGATATACCAGATTTTTCCCGGAGGGGATGATGGAAAAGAGCGGATATGTTCTTTTCGGTTTTGTGTTTTTTGTGGTGTTGACCTTGTTGGGATTTTGTGTGATACCGGTGTTGTTGCCGGGAATCGGATATGAAAAACTGGATGAAAAGGCAAAGAAATTTTATCTGCTTCTGGTATATATTGTGTTGATTACTGCCGCTGTGGTTGCCTGTATGATTTACACCACAGAGGATTATCCCAGCCTGACTCCGAGAGCTCACCTGAGATACGTAGAGTTTTTATTTGTTCCCTTTGTGGTTCTCACATGGCAGTTGTTGGAAAAAGAGGAACTGACGTTATCCTCAAAGAAGACGTGGACGGTTTTTGGGGTCTGGGCCGTGGGACTGCTTCTGGTATTCCGGGGATTTTCCGGGCAGACGGTGGATCAGACTATGTTGTTCTACTGGCAGTTGATTGCCCGGGAGGGCAGATATTTTTCCCTGTGGAGTGTGAAGCTGCTAAGTCTTTTGATGATTGTTGTTTTTGCTGTTTTGCTGGGAATGCATAATAAAAACAAAAAAACTTTTACCAGGCTTTTGGCACTGGGGTTGATACTGATGTCTCTTGGTAATGGTGCGTTGTCTGTTTATGTGCAATATAAAACTCATACCCATAGTTCCGGGGAAACAGGGGAGGCGGAACAGTTGCGTGAATTCGTACAATCCAATCCCACAGACAACTTTCTTGTGTTGGAGCCGGAGCAGTACTGTGAGTTGATAGATACGTTTCTGATGGATTGTGAAAATGTCCGAACGGGAATGGAACCCGGGGTGACGCAGATTAAGGAGACCTATCAGGAACCCACAGACATCACCTATGCCATTGTGTGTGATGGGGCGTATCAGGTAGATGATGAGAATACGTGTGTTGTCACTTACCCGGATTTGGGATATACCTTATACGCTGTAAAAAGTAAAAGGATATTGAAACCATAGCAGTAAAAAGGAAGAAGAATGGAGAGAGGTAGAATGAAGTATGATTATTTGATTGTGGGGGCAGGATTGTTTGGGGCAACCTTTGCTTATGAGGCCGCAAAAAGAGGAAAGAAATGTCTGGTGATTGACAAAAGGAACCATATTGGGGGAAATGTTTATACAAGGGAAGTAGAAGGCATTCAGGTACATGTGTACGGTGCACATATTTTCCACACTTCGGATAAAGATATTTGGAATTATATCAACCAATTTGCAGAGTTTAACCATTATGTGAACTCCCCGGTGGCTGTGTATAAGGACGAGTTATACAATCTGCCTTTCAATATGAATACCTTCAGTAAAATGTGGAACATTAAAACCCCACGGGAGGCAGAGGACATTATTCACAGCCAGATTGAATGTCTTGGAATCACGGAACCAAAGAATTTAGAGGAACAGGCATTGTCTCTGGTGGGGACCGATGTCTATGAAAAATTAATCAAAGGCTACACGGAAAAACAGTGGGGAAGGGACTGTAAAGAATTGCCAGCGTTTATTATCAAACGTCTTCCCCTTCGCTTTACATACGATAATAATTATTTTAACGACCGATATCAGGGAATCCCCATAGGCGGATATACCCAAATTGTGGAGAAGATGTTGAACGGTGTGGATGTGAGACTGGAAGAGGATTTCTTTGCTTTAAGAGACACTGGAAAACTGTCAGATGGAACAGAAATCGCTTATGACAATCTTCTGTTTACCGGACAGATAGACGAATATTATGGGTCAGAGTTTGGCCCATTGGAGTATCGTTCGGTGCGGTTTGAAACAGAAACTTTGGATTGCGGCAATTATCAGGGAAATGCCGTTGTGAATTATACAGCCAGAGAAGTGCCGTATACCAGAATTATCGAGCACAAACATTTTGAATTTGGACAACAGGAAAAGACGGTGATTTCCAGAGAGTATTCTTCTGAGTGGAAACCGGGGATTGAACCTTATTATCCGGTAAACAATGAAAAGAACAATGCACTCTATGAAAAATACAAAGCCATGGCAGACAAGGAAAGCCATGTGTTTTTTGGTGGCCGACTGGGACAGTACAAATATTACGACATGGATAAAGTATTGATGGCAGCACTGGATTGTGTCAGAACACATTTGGGAGAATAAGAGATGAGAAATAATTTCAAGATAAGGTTTCAGTTAAAAACATTTATTCCGGTCTTCCTATTGGGACTTTTGGCAGAATGGGCAATTTTCAGTGCATATAAAACCAAGCCGGTTACCGGTGGGAAGGTGGCATTGTTGTTTGGGGCAGTGTGTATCTGTGCCTTTGTATTAAGTGTTCTGCCCTTTGTACAGCGCTGGGTAAACCAGGCAGGAGTGTGGTTTTTTAATCTGCCGGGAAACATCGGAAGGAAAAAAAAAGATATCCTGAAAAATGTGATTTTGTTAGGAGTGATATCTATTGTGGCAATTGGACCGGCAAATCTTCTGCTAAAAATTCACCCGGTTAAAATCGCAAAGTATGTGTTCCCGGGAATGTATGCCTTGTCCTGGGTAGTTTTGTTTTGCCTGGTTTACGGTGTGGTGTACCGGGATTTGTTAAAGACCAGGATTGAGGCCTGCGTTGCCCTGCTTATCCTTTTGCTGGGAACGGTATTTGTTGTGGCAGAACCGGCAACCATCGGGGATTCCTGGGATGAAGGAATTCATTACGGAAGAGCCATGATGATGTCTTACGATTTTGAATTGAATATTCCAGACGCAGAGTGTAAGGTGTTGGATGACGAGCCCAAGGCTATGGAAAAATACGACACCGGAGAGTACAGCAAATGGGAAAAGGTGATGGAGGACAGGGCTGTGAATCCTACGGACAGTCTTTATGGAGCCTGTCGGCCAAAGTACACAACTCTGGTGTATATCCCCAGTGCCATCCTTCTTTTGCTCAGCAGAGCGTTGCATCTTCCGTTTTTGTTGCAGCTGCGTATAGGAAAATACGGATTTTTGCTGTTATATGCATTTTTGACCTATTTAGCTATGAAAAAACTGAAAGGCGGAAAAATGCTGGTTGCCACCATTATGCTGTTGCCGCAGATGCTATTTATGACCAGTCATTATTCCTATGACACCTGGGTTGTGAGCTGGCTGGTGCTGTCTATGAGCTGTTTCATTTACGAACTGCAAAACATAGATAAAAAACTCAATGTGAAAAATGTGATTTTAATGATGGTGTCCTTCTTTGTGGGGGTCAGCCCGAAACTGATATATATTCCCCTGATGCTATTATTTTTGTTTATGCCAAAAAGCAAGTTTGAAAGTAAAAAACAGCGGATAATCTACTACACGTTTATCATTGTGATTGTTTTGTG
>JALELK010000069.1 GCA_022768745.1 Lachnospiraceae bacterium | reverse complement strand
GCTCAGGTGGGACTTGGTACCAGAGTGGCATCCACAAATACGGATTTTACCCAGGGAACTATGCAGGCGACAGAGAGCGCTACGGCTCTTTGTATTACCGGAGATGGATTTTTTAACATTCGCGGTGCTGACGGCGAGATGTATTACACCAGAAGCGGAGATTTCACCTGGTCTATGGACACAAATGGCAATCGTGTCCTCACCACCTCAAAGGGATTAGAAGTGTTGGATACTCAGGGGAATCCTATTTACCTGCCAAACGGAGCTTCCGGCGATACGGTTTCCTTTGGCTCTGACGGAGCTTTGGCGTACAAAGCTCAGGATGGTACATATATTTTGACAGGACAGTCTGTGGGATTGTATCAGTTTAACAATCCGAAAGGATTGGAAAAAACCGGGGACAGTATGTTTCAGCAGACAGCAGCTTCCGGTGCAGCATTAAATGAAACCACAGCAGCCGGAGTTCGCAGAAGTACTATTGCCCAGGGATTTTTGGAAGCATCCAATGTGGATGTGGCAGATGAGATGGTGAATATGATTGTGGCACAGAGAGCTTATGAGTTAAACTCCAAGGCTATTACCACATCAGATACTATGTTAGAGCAGGCAAATAACCTGAAGCGTTAGGAGGTAGCATATGAGTTTTTCAGTTGACGGATTGACATCCTATTACGACGCTATGACTACCAATGCCAGAAATTCATCCAGAGCAGACAGTGCCACCGGTGCACTGGGAGGAATTTCAGCAGACTCTTCCGAGGAGGATATGAAGGAGGCTGTGGAGTCTTTTGAGTCCTATATGTTGGAACAGGTGATTAAGCAGATGAAGGATTCGGTTCTTTCAGATGATGAGGACGAAGACAGCACAATGAGTCAATACAAGGATATGTATATGGATTCCACCATACAGCAGCTTGCCAGTGAGATGGTTTCTGAATATGGCGGGACTCTTACAGACGACTTGGTAGCACAGATGAAACGTAATTATGGGATTGACTAACTAATGGAAGAAATACAAGGCTATGTGGAACACATTATATTCCGCAATGCAGATAACGGATATACCGTATTAAATTTAATAAGTGATGAAGAAGAAATCACGTGTGTAGGAATCTTCCCGGCAGTATCTGAAGGGGAGATTCTTTTACTTAGAGGAGAAATGACGGAACATCCCTCCTACGGAGAACAGTTTAAGGTCAGTTCTTTTGAGGTGAAAGAACCGGAGGATGTGATTTCCATGGAGAGATATCTGGCTTCCGGAGCCATAAAGGGTATTGGTCCCACATTGGCTTCCCGAATTGTCAGGAGATTTCAGGCAGATACATTCCGTATTATGGAGGACGAACCGGAGCGGCTGGCAGAGATAAAGGGAATCAGTCAGCGTATGGCTATGGAGATATCTGACCAGATGACGGAAAAGAAGGATCTGAGAGATGCTATGGTGTATTTGGCAAAGTATGGCATCTCCACAAATCTGGCAGTGCGGATTTACAATACTTATGGCCAGCAGGTCTATGGAATTATCCGGGAAAATCCCTATCGCATGGCGGAGGAAGTTAGTGGTATTGGTTTTCGCATGGCAGATGAAATCGCCAATAAAGTGGGGATTCGTACCGATTCGGACTACCGTATTCAAAGTGGCATCCTTTACACTTTGACCCAGGGAGCGGTGATGGGACACACTTATCTTCCCAAGGATAAGCTGTTGAACTATGCCAGAGAACTTCTTAATGTGCCTGAGGAAGATATTGAAAGCCATATTATGAATCTGGCAATGGACCACAAGATAGTGGTAAAGGGAGAGCAGATATACTCGAAAACCTTCTATCGTATGGAGGATGTGACCGCAGGAATGCTTCACGAGTTAAATGTGATGTACGATGAAACTCCTGCAAAATTAGAGCAGGCCATCTCTAAAATCGAAAAAGAGGAAGAGATGGAACTGGATGAAATGCAGTCGGAGGCCATTCGTATGGCGGCTACCCACGGTCTGTTTATTTTGACAGGTGGACCGGGTACCGGAAAAACCACCACCATCCGGGGAATTATCAATTATTTTGTGGGAGAGGGCTATGATGTGTTTTTGGCAGCTCCTACCGGTCGTGCGGCAAAGAGGATGAGCGAGACCACCGGATATGAAGCGAAAACCATACACCGGATGTTGGAGGTAAAAGGCAGTGCCTCTGAAAACGAACCGGCCGAGGGCGATGCAGGGATGTTTGAGCGGAATCAGTTTAATCCTCTGGAAGCAGATGTGGTGATTGTGGATGAGATGTCCATGGTGGATATTACCCTTCTCTATGCCCTTTTAAAAAGTATAGCCGACGGAACCCGTTTGATTTTAGTGGGAGATGAAAATCAGCTCCCCAGTGTAGGACCGGGCAATGTTTTGAGAGACCTGATAGCCTCAGAGTGTTTCCCTACAGTGACTTTACAAAAGATTTTTCGGCAGTCTGCCCAGAGTGACATCGTGATGAATGCCCATAAAATCAATCAGGGAGAGCATGTGTCTATTGACAACAAGAGCCGTGATTTCTTTTTGTTAAAGCGATATGATGCGGATGTGATTATCAGTGTGATGCTTCAACTGATTCAACAGAAAATGCCAAAGTATGTAGGTGCCACCAGCTATGATATCCAGGTGCTGACTCCTACCAGAAAGGGACTTTTGGGAGTGGAGCGGCTGAATGTTATCCTGCAGCAGTATTTAAATCCCAAGGATCCCGGCAAGAAGGAGATTACCTCTGGTAACCGGATTTTTCGTGAGGGTGACAAGGTAATGCACATTCGCAACAATTATCAGTTGGAGTGGGAGATACAGAGTAAGTATGGAATCCCAATTGAAAAGGGACTGGGAGTGTTTAACGGAGATACCGGGGTGATTCAGGAAATCAATTCCTACACCAACCGGGTTGTGGTTATCTATGATGAAAATAAGCGGGTGGAATACCCTTACGATGGTTTGGTGGAATTGGAACTGGCCTATGCCATTACCATTCACAAATCCCAGGGAAGTGAGTACCCTGCGGCAATCATTCCGCTGTTGCCGGGACCAAGGATGCTGATGAATCGAAATCTGTTATACACTGCAGTTACCAGAGCCAGAAAATGTATCACCATTGTGGGAGATGAAAAGACGTTTTTTGATATGATTGACAACACTACCCAGCAGAAACGGTATTCCGGATTAAAGGACCGGCTGGTAGAACGTAAATAAAAAGAAAAGATAAGCAAAAAAAGATGCTCAAATTCTCGTGCTGAGATTTGAGCATCTTTTTATTTTACAGTTTAATCCAACTCTGTTATTCTGTTGGTAGTGGAACCTACTTCGTAACTCTTCAGAAATTCGTTGATTTCATGGAAGGACTTAGGAAAATCCATACCAAAGGTTTCATTTATTTTTGAGTTGTACAGTTTGACAGTGTCTACGTTGGGAGTGGTAATTCTCAAATCTCCCGGATTATCCCCATTCACCAAAATTCGATATGCTTTTTTCCCGGCAGAATATCCCAGACCATAAGAATCCATATAGGTGCAGGTGAAAGTGCTCTGCCCGATATTGGCATCACCACCTACGGTGTAAACCCCGGCGGCTGTGGCGATATCTGAAATGTCAGATGCCTGTTCTACCAGATTGCTTCCGGTAGGAATGTAGAGACAACTGCACTCTCTGGAGGCGTAAGCGACAGTCTCCTGAAGGTCAGCACCTTCTGGTAAAGGTTCCGGATTGTTTGCGGATAATTCCGGTGTCCAGAACTGGGATGTTAGAGGAGAGTGGGCACTGCTTGGGTTGATAATACCGTCAATCAGGTTGGTTTCTCCAAAAATATCTACCTGATTATTACTTCCTTCGGTGGCGGAAGAAGCAACCACTTTGCTCTTCTGAATCACAGGTGCCGGTGTGCTTTCTGCACTGTCTTCAGTGGCGGTGTCGTCGGAAACGGATGCATCCTCCAATCGGTTGAGAGGAATCATATATTCCTTCCAGGGAATTCCCGCCTGGTCTAAATATTTTTCCATAATTTCTAACTGAAACAGGGAATCACTGTCATCCGGGGTGTATAAAAGTCCTACGGTTTTCAGATTTGGTGCTGTCTCAATAATCAATGAGAGCTGAGCGGCAATATCCGGCTCAGAGGAAACGCCTGTCACATTGGTGCCGGTCTTTTTGTTCCATTTATCTCCAATACCGGCGGTTAAGTGTAAAACCCGCTGAAAATCCATAACGCCGGCTCCCACAATAGGAGTCTCCTGGGTAGAAGAAGCAGCGCTGTCCAAACTGTCAGAACCGTTTGCAAAAATCAATTGTGTGTCTGCTGTGATTTTGTCAGACGTTTTTATGTGGTTCTCTCCGAATAAATCATTCAGAGCATCGGTGAAGCCTTGGGCAATGCCGTTGTAGTAATCGTTGTCCTCGTCCTGCAGAAGGCTGATGTTGTAAACGGTATCATCTTCTTTTGGAAGGGGATCATACTTTACGGAGTTGCTCTTTCCACAGGACACAAGGGAAAGTGTCATGGGAAGGATAACAGCCAAACTCAAAAGTCTTTTATAGTTAATCATTTTATATCCTCCAAAAACCATTTCATAATGAAACAACATAAATTTTAATGAGAAGGAGAAAGAAAGTCAATGACAATTTTTAGAGAAATACTATACCCGGATCGGTGTCCGGGTTGTGACAATATTCTATATGACAAGGAGCGAAAAAGGGGATTTTGTCAGGAATGTGCTTCTAAAACACAACTCATAGGAAAAACGGTTTGTGTAAAGTGCGGAAAAAGATTGAAGGATGAGACAAAAGTCTACTGCGAGGATTGCAAAAAGCTGCACCACTATTTTACGCAGGGAAAAGCTGGTTTCTTATATGATGGCCCAATGAAACTTGCTATGTATCGTTTTAAATATAGCAACCGGAGATGTTACGGAAGAATATTCGCAGAGGTTTTATGGGAACAATATGGAAGATGGATGAGGGAAAATGAGATAGAGGGAATTGCGCCGGTTCCTATGTACGGAAGAAAAGAAAGACAAAGGGGATATAATCAAGCCAGGGTTCTGGCTGAGGAATTGGGACAAAAATCCGGATTGCCGGTTTATAATCATCTGGTGATAAGAGTTCAGAATTCCGCGCCACAGAAAAACCTTAATTATATAGAAAGAAAAAATAATTTGAAAAATGCTTTTAAAATCAGAAAAAGTGCGGTAAAATTAAGAAAAATTCTGTTAATAGATGATATCTACACCACGGGTAGTACTATGGATGCGGTGAGCAGGGTATTGTTGGAGAGTGGAGTGGAACAGATATACGGTATGAGCGTATGCATAGGGGAAGATAGATAAAGTACGATATCTGGGAGGAAGAAGAGATGGAAGTCAGAAATTGCAGATCCTGTGGAAGGATGTTTAATTATTTGGGAGGCGTTCCGCTGTGTCCCAAGTGCAGAGAACAGTTAGAGGAGAAATTTTCACAGGTAAAGGAGTATGTGAGAGATAATCCCGGTGCCACCATTCAGATGGTTTCGGAGGATAATGATGTGAGCATCCAGCAGATTAAGCAGTGGGTTCGTGAGGAGCGGTTGGAGTTCTCCAAGGATTC
>JALELK010000021.1 GCA_022768745.1 Lachnospiraceae bacterium | reverse complement strand
ATGGCCCAGGAAAGCGCTTTGGAAAATACAGCTCTTCCTCTGGGCTATGCCAATGTTCCAAAGCCGGAGCGTATCCAACGGGCAACGGAAATGCTTTGTAAGGTGGGATTGGAAGAACGTCTGAATTTTAAACCATCCCAGCTCTCCGGAGGACAAAAACAGAGGGTGGCTATTGCCAGAGCCATGGTGAACCATCCAAAGGTGCTTTTGGCAGACGAACCTACAGGCGCGTTGGATTCCAAATCCGGTCAGCAGATTATGGAGTTATTTGAGCAGTTAAACCGGGAGGGGGTAACAGTGGTGATTATTACCCATGATGCCAATGTTGCAGCCAGAGCCCATCGGATTGTGAGAATTATGGATGGGGAAATTGCCGAATCCCAGAGAGAGGAGGCAGACCATGAAGAAGAATAAAGAAAATAAAAATCCCAAAAATAAAAAAGTGATAAAAAGGATTATTTTAATAGTTGTAATCCTTGCCCTGGTGGCCGGAGGCGGCTACGGAATCTATCGTTTCTACTGGAGCAGAAGCGTGGCTAAAGTGGTAGCGGTATCCTCCATTGCCGTAGACTATGAGGGGGATGAGGTAGAGTCCGGAGGGACTCTGACCAATGACCAGACTCAGTCTTTTTATCTCTCGGATGAAAATAACATTCAGGAGATTTACGTTACCCAGGGCCAACAGGTGAGCGCAGGGACTCCCCTTTTGAAGTACAATACAGAGGAGACCGCACAGTCTCTCAGCGAGAAACAGATTTCTGTGCAGCAGGAGGCAAATGATATTGCCATCACCCAGGCCCAGTTGGATAAACTTCGCACCATTACGCCGGTGGATGATACCGGAGATGATGACAAAAAGGCAGAGCCCCAGGGAGAGGAAAAAGAAAAGCAGGCCTATCGTTACTTAAAGGATACGGCAAAGCCTTACGACGGAAAGGGAACCCAGGAGGCTCCTTATCGATATCTGTGCACGGAGGACTGCTATGCCACTTCTGCATTTTTAAAGAAGATGCAGAAAAAACAGTGGTATTGTGTGTTTGAGGTAAGAGATACCAACAAGCTGTCCGGTGAGGTTGTCAGCAGTACATCCTTAAACGGAAAGCATCTGTTCTCCTTTGAGGAGGATTCTCTTTATACCATCCGCACCGGGGAGGAGTACATCATTCCGGATGATGATGAGAATGTTTCAAAGAAATATACCAGAAAAGAATTGCGGGAAGCAATTTCCGATAAACAGGATGAGTTGATGGAATTACAGAATTCCTACGCAAAGGATCAGCTTGAAATCAGACAGTTGCAGGAAAGCCTCTCAGAGGCTACGGTAACGGCAAAAAATGACGGGGTGGTTCTGAAGCTGATTGATCCGGCAGAGTTTGAGGATGATGGAACACCGTTTATGATTGTCTCTGCTTCCGACAAACTTTATGTGCAGCAGCAGGTAGATGAATACTCTATCAAGCAGTTAAAGGTAGGACAAAAAGTAAAAGGAAAAGACTGGGTTACCGGCACGGAATTTGAGGCTGTGGTAGAAAAAATTTCGGATGCCCCGTCCACGGGAAATATGGATATGGGATACAGCGGAACCAACAGTAACGTGTCTTATTACACGGTGACCGCCTCGGTGGAAAATACGGAAGGGCTGGAAAACGGAGATTCTGTAAACTTAAGCACCACAATTCAGGACGAGGATTCAGGCCTGTTTATTGAAAAGGCATACTGCAAACAGGAAGACGGAAAGACGGTTGTCTATATCCGTGGAAAGAAAGGGAAACTGAACCGCCGGGAGGTGACCGCCGGAAGAACGGTATGGGGCTCCTGCATTGAGATTTTAGATGGACTTTCAGAAGATGATTATATTGCATTTCCTTACAGTGATACCTCAAAGGAAGGGGTTCGCTGTAAAGTGGTAGAGTATTTGGAATAGAGGTGAGGAACAATGCTTGAAAATATTAGATTGGCTTTTCGAGGGATCTGGTCCCATAAGATGCGCTCCTTCCTTACGATGTTGGGTATCATCATTGGAATTGCATCCATTATTGCCATTGTTTCCACCATCAAGGGAACCAATGAAGAAATCAAAAAAAATGTGGTGGGACAGGGTGACAGTATTTTAAATATCAAACTGTATCAGGATGATATGGAATATGAATATGACTATGGCGGAATACCAAACGGTGTCTATGAGGTTCGGGCCGAAGAACTGGAGCAGATAAAATCCTTACCCAAGGTGGACGGTGTTGCCACTTATCATGA
This sequence comes from Lachnospiraceae bacterium, assembly GCA_022768745.1. Taxonomy (GTDB): domain Bacteria; phylum Bacillota; class Clostridia; order Lachnospirales; family Lachnospiraceae; genus Pararoseburia. The sequence goes on along the minus strand of JALELK010000021.1, from coordinate 556 downwards.
GAGGGAAGTCTATGATTCCGTGTATTATCAGCAGACAGCATTCTCCAGCGGACAAATCCGGGGAGTGGATAAACAATATTTAAAAACCTGTGGCTACAAAGTGGCTCAGGGACGGAGCATCACCAAGAAGGATTTGGAAGAGTACCGTAAAGTAGCACTGATTGATGAAAACACAAAGGATAGTCTTTTTCAGGGCAAGGATGCCGTAGGCAAGACCATTGAAATCAAAGGGGAGCCCTTTGTCGTGGTTGGAGTTGTAAAAAAAGATTCCGATTACAAGCTGTCGATTCACAGCTTGGAGGATTATTACACCTATGCGGAACAGAGTGGAGGTGTCATTATGATACCAGACTCTACCTGGCCAATTGTTTATCAGTACGATGAACCATCGGATGTAGCCATTAAGGTGGAAACCGTGGATGATATGACCAAGGTGGGAAAAAAGGCGGCTGAGATTTTAAATACTTATATCCAGCCCAGTGATGACAGCATCAAATACCGCTTTGACGATTTGCTGCAACAGGCAAAAGAGATTCAGCAGTTAAGTCAGTCCACC
>JALELK010000004.1 GCA_022768745.1 Lachnospiraceae bacterium | reverse complement strand
TGAGCGTCTGCATCCGCACCTGCTTCGGCATACTTTTGCAACATCTTATATCCTTGGTGGGGGCAATGTGGAGTTTCTCCGGATATTACTTGGACACGCTGATATTCAGACAACGCAGATGTATATGCACATATCAAGTAACTGTCGGTTGCTTAATATTGATGTGTATCGGTTAGACCCGATTTTCTTTAAGATTTTTAAATATTGTTAGATTTTGTTTGGGGGTGTATTTTTACACCCCTTTTTGTTATAATTCCCTCATAGGGGGAGAGTATATGACGTTGGAAGAAGCTTATAAAACTTTGGGGATACAAAATCACTATGTTAGCTCTGATGATTTAAGGGAATATTATGAGGTGAAGCTGTCTCAGGTTCATGGATTTAACAAGGAAAAGCAGATTAAGAAAATAAAACTTGCGAATCAGATGATTAGAAATTATAGAGGTGTAAATAATTGGGTTGGTTCTAAATCTCCGGAATGTGTGAATCAGTTTGAAAATGCTGTTAAATCGCCGGAAAAAAAGGAATCTTTTCTAAATGTATTGAGAAATCTTTTCGCAATCTTAGGTGTTTGCTTTCTATTTTTGATTATATACAGTTTGTTTTTTAGGTGACTCTTAATCAGGGTGTCCAGGGTTCGAACCCCTGATCGCGCACTATAAAGTAACTCGGACAGATTTAGCGCTGTTTGGGTTATTTTTTTGCCCTTTTTTACTGTGATAAAAAAGTGAAACAAATTCGTTGATAATCGTATAGTTTAAAAAAATCTCTAATGCTATACTTAATGCAAAATAAGGTTCGTGTGTCTGCAGGGCAGGCGAAATTTTAGAGTGTAGCGAGGAGGTTGTTATGAGCGATACAAAGGAATTGATTGCAAATGGAGAGGCAATACTTGGAATTGAGTTTGGCTCTACCAGAATAAAGGCGGTTTTGATAGATGAGAATCACAAACCTATAGCCAGCGGAGACCATATTTGGGAGAACCGTCTGGAAAATGGTTTTTGGACTTATCACGAGGATGAGATTTGGAGCGGTCTTCAGGACAGTTACGCAAACCTGAAGAAGGACGTGGAGAGCAAATACGGTGTTAAGCTTACAAAGATTGCTGCTTTGGGATTTAGTGCTATGATGCACGGATATCTGGCATTTGATAAAGAGGGAAAGCTTTTGGTACCATTCCGTACCTGGAGAAACAGTACAACAGGAGAGGCGGCAGAAAAGCTGAGTGCACTGTTTGAGTACAATATACCGGAACGCTGGAGTATATCTCACTTGTATCAGGCGATTTTAAATGGAGAAGACCACGTAAAGGATATTGCATTTTTCACAACATTGGCAGGATTTATCCATTGGAAATTAACCGGGGAGAAGGTATTGGGAGTGGGCGATGCTTCCGGTATGTTCCCTATTGATCCAAAGACAAAACAGTACGACGCTACTATGATAGAAAAGTTTGAAAATCTGATAGCAGAGTATCATTTCCCTTGGAAGTTGACAGAGATTCTTCCGGAAATTCGACTTGCAGGAGAAGCAGCCGGAACTTTGACAGAGACAGGGGCAAAGCTTTTGGATCCGAGCGGAGAATTGGAAGCAGGCGTACCGATTGCTCCTCCGGAAGGAGATGCGGGAACAGGTATGGTGGCCACCAACAGTGTAAAGCAGCGCACAGGTAATGTCTCTGCCGGAACATCTGTCTTTGCCATGGTGGTTTTAGACAAGGAATTGAGCAGATATTATCCACAGATTGATATGGTAACTACACCGGATGGAAGCCTGGTGGCTATGGTTCACGCCAACAACTGCACCAGTGACTTAAATGCATGGGTCGGACTCTGTGGAGAAGTGCTGGATGCTTTTGGTGTTAAGGTTTCCGGAGACGAGTTATACGGTACTTTGTATCGCAAATCTTTGGAGGCAGACCCGGACTGCGGAGGACTTTTGTCCTACGGATTTTTATCCGGAGAAAATATTATGAATTGTGTGGAAGGACGGCCGATGTTTGTCCGTACACCGGAGAGTAAATTTACTTTGGCAAACTTTATGCGCTCGCACTTATATGCCAGCTTTGGTGCATTGAAGGTGGGAATGGATTTATTGTTGCAGCAGGAAAAGGTGGAGATAGATGCCATCTACGGACACGGTGGAATTTTCAAGACCAAGGGCGTGGCGCAGAATTTCCTGGCAGCTGCCTTGAATACTCCTGTTTCTGTTATGGAGACAGCCGGAGAAGGCGGACCTTGGGGAATGGCTGTATTGGCAGCATATCTTGTGAAAAAGGCTGGTGGAGAGTCACTGGAAGATTATCTGGCAGACAAAGTATTTGCAGATGCAGAAGGTTCTTCCGTTGAGCCGGATGCGAAAGATGTAGAGGGATTCAATGCTTTTGCCACCAGATTTAAGGATGGAATTGCAGTGGAGCAGACAGCAGTGGAAAAATTATCATAGGCTATAGAGACAGGTGATAAACAACCCTGTGAAAAGGAGTGAAGAGGATGTTAGAAGAATTAAAAAAAGAAGTATATGAGGCAAATATGCTTTTGCCAAAATATCATTTGGTTACATTTACCTGGGGAAATGTCAGCGGTATTGACAGAGAAGCCGGATTATTTGTTATCAAGCCAAGCGGTGTGGATTATGACAAGCTGACACCGGAAGATATGGTTGTGGTGGACTTGGATGGTAATAAGGTGGAAGGAAAGTTAAACCCTTCTTCTGATACAGCAACCCATGTGGTTCTTTACAATCGTTTCAAGGACATTGGTGGTGTGGTACATACCCATTCTACCTGGGCAACCAGTTGGGCACAGGCTGGAAGAAATATTCCTTGTTACGGAACCACCCATGCAGATTATATTTATCAGGATGTTCCGTGTGTGAGAAATCTTACCAAGGAAGAGATTGATGAAGCCTATGAGAAAAATACAGGAATTCTGATTGCAGATGAATTTGAGGCGAGAAACATCGATTACATTGCGACTCCCGCCGTTTTGTGCAAAAACCACGGCCCATTTACCTGGGGTAAGGATGCTCACGAGGCTGTTCACAATGCAGTTGTTTTAGAGGAAGTGGCAAAGATGGCGGCAAATTGTGAGATGATAAATCCAAAGGTGGCACCGGCACCACAGGTGCTTCAGGATAAGCACTATTATCGCAAACATGGCGCCAATGCATATTATGGGCAGAATAACTGATTTAAATCTTTGATTACACACTTGAAGGATTTTCGGATGCAACCCATTATGTTTTTGCACCGACAACGTCTGTAAAAGTAGGGAAAGAAAAAACACTGTTTCATAGTTTCTATAAAAATAAGAGAAGGCAAGTAAAATTGCTTTCTCTTATTTTATGCTAAGAATTCATTTATGTGAGGGAATCTTCCTTATAATAGGAAGTAAAACCATCAGACAGATGCTTTTCTGCTGGCAATGAGCTTATAGATAGGGTTTCCCTTTGAGGAAAACTTTTCTTCGTATTCCGTCATAATATTACCCTGATTCATAGAACTGTCATGATGCAGGTCATAGGTAATGGCATCTATCTTCCAAATGTCAGAGGTTTCGATTTCTTCTACGGAAAAATCAAAAAGACCTCGGTTGTCGGTTTTAAACTCAATGTGTCCCTCCGGGGCTAAAATATGGTCATATCGCTGAAGGAAATTTTTGGATGTGAGGCGACGTTTTGCATGGCGGTCCTTGGGCCAGGGATCGCTAAAGTTTAAGTAAATCCGGTCAACTTCTCCGGAAGCAAAGATTTCATCGATGGCCTCTGCATTAAAGCAGAGAAAACGGAGAGAGTCCATAGGATTTTCGTCTATTTTTTGTACAGCCCGAAGTAAAACGCTGGTATATTTTTCGATGCCAAGGTAATTGATGTCCGGATGAGCTTCCGCCATACCAAAGATAAATTGTCCTTTTCCCATACCAATTTCGATGTGGAGAGGTTGTTTCTTTGAAAAAATGCTGTTCCAGTTTCCCTTGTGAAGAGCAGGGTCATCAATGCAGTAAATGCTGTTTTCAATAGCTTCGTCTGCACCCGGAATGTTTCTTAATCTCATATGTTACTCCTTATATGCAAATTAATATATATCAAATAGAAGGATTCCCTTTCAATCTGCTTTATTTTACACTATTAATACAAAGAATAAAAGGATAAATAGGAAGAAATCAGTTGCACCGGAAAATGTAAGATATTATACTAAGACTGTATGTTTTTCGGTGTAACCGAAAAAGAATAAATTTAAAGAGAGAAGACATATGAAAAATATAAAACGTTTTTTTGCCCTGGCACTTGCAGGAGCACTTACCGTAGTTACGGTGGGATTTTCCGGGGTTATGAAAGTAGATGCGGCTGCTTACTGGCCGGATGGTGTGGATGTACAATCGGGAGCGGCAATTGTGGTGGAACAGGAAACCGGCACAGTTCTGTATGAGAAAAATGCAGACCAGACCTATTATCCTGCCAGCATTACCAAGATAATGACAGCTTTGCTGGCACTGGAAAATTGTGATTTAGATGAAACTGTGACATTTTCAGAGGATGCTGTCTATAAAAATGAAGGTGACACTTCCCATATTTCCAGAGAAGTGGGAGAGAAGATGACACTGGAATCTGCACTTTACGGAATGATGTTGGAGTCAGCCAATGAATGTGCCTGGGCCATTGGAGAACATGTGGCAGGGGGCAGTATAGATGATTTTGTAGGTATGATGAATGCCAAGGCAAAAACTTTGGGATGCACCAATACCCATTTTGCAAACCCAAACGGTTTGCCGGATGCAGATCACTATGTGACAGCCCACGATATGGCATTGATTGCAAGAGCAGCTTACCAGATTCCCAAGTTTCAGGAAATCTGTGGAACAAGAGCCTACACCATACCAAAGGACAATAAAAAAGAGGAATATTATTGCAATAATACCCACGGAATGATTAGTAATCACAGGGGAAGTTCTAATTTATATGAATATGCGGTAGGCGGAAAAACCGGATATACAGATGAGGCGGGAAATACCTTGGTGACCTATGCCAAAAAAAATGGCATGACCTTACTTTGTGTCGTTTTGAACAGTTCAAATCCTGCCCATTATCAGGACACGGAAAAATTGTTTGAATATTGCTTTTCAAACTTTTCCGTAATGAAGGTAAAAGACCATGTTTCCCTGTCGGATTTAAACGATGCTACTGCAACGGGGATGCTTAGTGACAAAATAGATTTGATTCGAATCGACCCCAGTGCGGTGGTTGTACTTCCTACCACGGCGTCCTTTAGCGATGCGGAGGCAAAGGTAGTTCCGGCATCTAAAAAAAGCGGAGCTGTGGCAAAGATAAAATATACTTATGCAGGAAAGAGTGTTGGCTCTGCCAACGTCATATATGAAAAAGCGGAAAAGGTATCTTTCCCATTTCATAGTATTTCAGAAAAAGAGGGCGGAAGTTCCATCAAGTATATTCGCATTGATTTCAAGACCATTCTGTTGGTGGTGCTGATTGCAGGGCTTCTGTTTTTGGGAGGATACACACTACATTTACAGTCAGGAAAGATTTTGTTGTACAAGCACAGACATACAAAACAAAAATCACCATATAAGGGCAAGTACACCAAGATAAACCGTAACAGAAAAAAGACCTCATCCAGAAGAAAAAAGTCTTCGAACACACAAAAGAGCATGAGCGGTAACAATAGGAGCGGAAAAGCTATTAAGAGAACAAATAATCGACACACAAATGCCAGAAGACGACCATAAAGAACAAAATAAAATGACGAAAAATATAAAAAAGACGATGTTCATATCGAATATCGTCTTTTTTATATGTATGAAGACAAAACAAAATAAGAGCCGAATTGTCTGACAATTTATAGAATTACCGGTGAATCAGACTATCAAGCATAACCTTTAACTGGGTTTTGTTTTTTGTATAAAAGATAAGTCCGTTGGAGGAATTCACGATGGTGACGTATTTGTCAGCGAAGGTAATAGACTGTTGCAACATTTGAAAAAGGTAGTCCTTGCACGTAGGTTCCACCTGCAAAAACAGAGTTTCACATTCATCCAGAGAGGACACGGTAGCATTTGTTTTCTTCAACAGGAAGGAAAGTTCTTTGTCCTGATTTAACTGTTCTTCTGTTTTATTTATAATATAGTAGCCCCGGTCGTCCTTTGGCATATTCATAGCTTTGACTGCTCGCTGTACCTGTTTGGTGAGACTATCGCCGGCAGGATAGAGAGATTGAAAATATGCTAAAAAATCCGTTGCGTTTTTAAAGTGTTCATTGGTGCCTTTCTCCAGAACTTCTGTCATGAGAATGCGACGGATAATATCCTCACATTCCTTTCGGGAAGGGTTTTTTCTCTTGCTTTGTTCCTCCATAGTTTCTCCTTTACTTTTTAAACTATAAAGACAATATACTTTGTCTTATTTGAGTATACGACACAATATTTATAAAAACAAGACAAAGATAATAAATAAAAGACAAATTGACTTTGAAGAGACAACATTTTATAATAAGAAAAGAATTACCACATCATGATGTTAGGAGTGGAAAAAATGGAATTGACGAATTTAAGCAGAGACGAAAAAAAAGCTTACGATTTGGAGCGGATTACTGACTTGGTGGAACGACAGGAAGGGGTGGCCCAGACAGCAGAGATTGTGGACCTGGGAATTGACTATCGCAGAATTCTTCAATTTGTGGAAGAGGGATATCTGATTCGAGTGAAAAACGGATATTACACCACAAAATACTACAAGGCATCTGAGGAAGCCATGATAGTGAGATTATTTCCGGATGGAATTCTGACTATGGAGACAGCCCTTTTTTATTACGGTTATTTAAAACAACGACCTTATCAATGGCAGATTGCCATCAGCAAAAACACCTCAAAATCCAGATTTAAATTGGACTATCCAAATGTGCAGCCTTATTACTGTGAGGCGGGAGTACTTTCTTTAGGTGTGGGTGAGATAGAACTTGCCGGGAAGAAAATGCAGATTTACACAAAAGAGCGATTGGTCTGCGATTGTTTGAAATATCAGGAAAAGATGAACCGGGAGGATTTTAAGGCGGCATTGCTTTCCTATATACAGGATGAGGATAAGGATGTGGCATCTCTGATGGAATATGCCAGAGAGAGAAAAGTGGTTAAGAAAGTGCAGACAATGATAGGGGTATGGTTATAGGTTTATGGTAAACACAACAGCTTTGAGAGTAAAAAGTGAAGAGTTGGAGATTCCTTTTGCCAATGTGTTCTCGGGATTTGTGATGGAGTCCGTGATTGCCATGGGAGCAGAGGCTTCCTATTGTAATGATTTATGGCTCTGTAATCAGGAAGATTTTGGATTGGACGTGTATAAAAAGACTTCTGTGCGTAGTGTATCTTATCAGTATTGCGGGGAGAAAGACCTATTGGACTTTGTCAAAAAGTACGGAGAGGACATATGCAGACATTTTGGAGAACAGGATTTTTTGGTTAAGCAGGAAGAGTTAAAACAGGATGGACAAAAAGTCACCCTGTGCTTCGGGGGAGAACTTGAGGAGAAATACATTCCATTTTCCGTGAAGTTTACAAAGGTGAGCCGGTCCATTGGATTTCCTGTGGAAAAACATATGCGGCTGTTTATGGAAAATAACAAGGCAGTCACCGTGTTTCTCAGTCCGGTGGAGCAGATTTTGGCGGAACATTTTGCCTACATCTTAAAAGACTTGGAGCTTTTAAATGAAATGGAGCACTATGTGTTAGCCTTTGATATTTTAAAAACTTATCCGGTGGAAGGGCGAAAGATAAAAAATTGTCTGGAACAACTTTGTGATACCTGGCATATTCCCAAAAACGAAAAGCCCTATCAGCTTTGGAGGGGATACAAAGATTATACCTACATGAAAAAGAAGTGGAAGGTTCTTTTGCGAAAGGAAAAGAGGAGTGAGCCGGGATGGGAAGAAATGTTCACTCTGTTGGAACAATTTTTGGCTCCCATATGGGAAGCAATCTGTAAGGAAGAAATCTTCTTTTCCGATTGGATGCCGGAGATTGCGCGTTTTCTGGACTAATATAAATCTTCTTTATTCAGATGATAAAGAAGGGCGTAGTAATAGGAATCCCGGTCAGAAAGAGGGTATAGTTGTTCTTCTAGGGACGAGGGTGACCAGGTTGCAGCCTCAGCCATAGAAACCGTATTAATATAGCATTTGGATTGAATCTGGCTGTTGGAAGTGTTGCCAAGTAAAATGGATTTTCCAAAAGCCGGGATGCAGGATTTGGAATAAACAGAGATGATGGACTCCACCAAAGGTCCTTTTAAACCAATGCAGGAGGCATCATAGTTTTCCGATGCATCGTAAAGCTTTTTACAGAGCGCCGGTTGTATAAAGGGCGTGTCGATGGAGATAAACACGGCTTTTTTTTCAACAATCATAGTAAGGGAACTGAGAATGGCTCCCATAGGTCCGGCATTCAGATAGATATCAGGGATTTCGGTGACATCCAAATCCAGATGACCATAATCACCTCTGGTTTTTACTGAGAGATAAATTTTATCAAAGTGGGGAGAAAATTTATGTACCATATATTCCAACAGGCACTGATCGCCGAAGGGCAAAAGTGCTTTGTCTGTCCCCATACGGGAACTGTCGCCACCGCATAAAATCACTAAGGCCTGACCCATAGTATTACCTCCCATAAAAAAATAACTTCCAATATTATAAGGTTATTGGGAAAAAAAGGAAAGAAAAAATGTTAGATGATGCGTTAAAAAATTATACAAGAGAAAATGTATATCCCTTCCATATGCCGGGACACAAGCGGCATATGAACTTCGGAGTTGACCCATATCAGGTGGATATTACGGAGATAGAGGGATTTGACAATCTTCATGAACCGGAGGGGATTCTTCTGGAAATGACAAAGCGCATAGAGAGGCTTTATCACAGCGGGGAGAGTTTTCTTTTGGTGAATGGATCCACCAGCGGTAATTTGACGGCGATTTTCTCTGCCACAGACTGGGGAGATGAAATTATCATAGGGCGGAATTGTCACAAAAGTGTATATCACGCTGCTGAGTTGCGACGTTTAAAGGTCTGGTACACAAAGCCGGAAGTGGATGAAAAGGGAATGGTGACAGGAACGCCTATGGAAGAATACGAAAGGGCGATTCGTCTGCACCCAAAGGCAAAGGCGGTGGTAATCACATCCCCCACATATGAGGGAATGATGGAGCCGGTGGAAGCTGTGGCTGAACTGGCACATAAAAACGGAATGCTACTGATTGTGGACGGGGCCCATGGAGCACACTTGGGATTTCATCCCTATTTTCCCAAGTCTCCTCTGGAGCTGGGAGCCGATATGGTGATTATGAGCCTTCACAAAACATTGCCTTCTATGACTCAAACTGCGGTACTTCATATTAACAAAGATGCAGAGGTAGAATCCTGGAAGGTGAAAAAATACGAAGCAATGTTCCAGAGCAGTTCTCCGTCCTATGTGCTTATGTATTCCATTGCCCGGTGCATCGGATTTTTGGAACAGGGGGAATCGGAGTTTGATGTTTATAAAAACAATCTGGAGAGTTTTTATGAGGACTGTGAAAAACTAAAGCATATCAAAGTGGAGTGTAAAAAGGGGCAGGACCCGGGGAAACTGGTGCTGGACACAACAAAGGCAAACATCAGCGGATATCAGTTGCAACAGCGACTGAGAGAATCCTATGGCATAGAACTGGAGATGGCATCCTTTTACTATGCATTGGCGATGACCAGTGTAATGGATACGGAGGGAGGATTTTCTCGTTTAAAAAATGCCCTGTTCGAAATCGATGCCACCTGTCAAAAGAGAGAGGGAGCATTGGTAGCTCTGGGAGATTGTTACCATATTGGTGAAAAGAGAGAAGAGCTGTTTACAGCGGCAGAACAACCAAGAGTATTATGCCCGGTTTGTGAGGCGGTGGGAAAAATTGCCGGAGGAATGATTTCCATTTATCCACCGGCAGTGCCTCTTTTGGTTCCCGGAGAAATCATTGAAAAGGAAATGATTCAGATGATTTTGCAGGCAAGGGAAGCAGGGCTGACCATAAACGGACTGGAGCTGCAAAAGGATGGAAGGGAAGCGGTGTCTGTCATTGTCAATTAGTGGGCACTATATTATACTAAAAGAACCGATGCAAAAAGAAATTGGCATCAGTTAGGAGAATTTATGGGAAAGATATTTTGCATTATGGGGAAGAGTTCCACGGGAAAGGATACTCTTTATCAAAGACTTTTAGATCGGGAAGATTTAAAGCTTCAGCAGATTGTGTCTTACACTACCAGACCTATTCGTGCCGGAGAAATTGACGGAATAGAATACCATTTTTGTACACAGAAAGAAAAGGGTGCCCTGCTGGCAGAGGGCAAGGTGGTGGAAATCCGAAGCTATCATACCTGCCATGGGGTGTGGGATTATTTTACAGTGGATGACGGACAGATTGATTTGGAACACCATGATTATTTAATCATTGGAACCATAGAGTCCTATCTGGCTATCCGGGACTACTTCAGCGGAGATGTGGTGGTGCCGATATATATAGAAGTGGAAGACGGCATTCGGTTGCAGAGGGCGCTTCAAAGGGAGATGGCACAGGAAAATCCCAAGTATGAGGAGATGTGTCGTCGGTTTTTGGCAGATGCAAAAGACTTTTCTCCGGAAAAGATAAAAGAGGCAGCCATCGGACATATTTTTTACAATGAGTGTATTGATAAAACCGAAGAAATAGTAGCATCCTACATAAAGTCATTGATTTAAAAGGGACAGGTTGTATTTATGGATATGAGAGTAAATGAGGTTTCCGGTGTTTCCCAGACCACGGAGACAAATACCGTAAAACAAACGGACGACAGTTTTAAATTTACCTTGGCCAGTGCCATTGATGATGCGGAGTTGAAGGAAAAGCTCTCCGGCTTGATGAATGACATTACAGAACAGGGAAAGAAAATCAGCGAGCATATGGATGTGCGGGATATGAAGCGGTATCGCTCTTTGGTCAAGGATTTTTTAAATGAGGTGGTGAATCGCTCTCATAAGTTTTCCAGAGAAAATTTTCTGGACCGGAGAGGAAGACACCGGGTTTATGGAATTGTGAAATTAGTGGACAAGAATCTGGATGATTTGGCAGGCGAGCTGGTAAAGGACGAAAAGGATCATCTGGCCATTCTTGGAAAGGTGGATGAGATAAGAGGTTTATTGTTGGATATTTCCACCTAGGGAGAACAAAATGAAATTTGCAGAAATACGCGGACAACAGGAAATAAAACATCATTTGCAGAATGCAATTTCTCAGGGAAAAGTTTCCCACGCCTACATTATAAGTGGGGAGAAGGAGGCAGGGAAAATGATGTTGGCGGAGGCCTTTGCAGCTACCCTTCTCTGTGAGAATCACGGGGAAGATGCCTGTGGAGAGTGTCACTCCTGTAAGCAGGCTTTAGGGCATAATCATCCGGATATCCGGTATGTGACCCATGAAAAGGCGGCGATTTCCGTGGAAGACATCCGACAACAGATAAACAATGATGTGGTGATAAAGCCTTATGCCAGCGATTACAAAATCTACATTGTGGACGAGGCGGAAAAGATGAATAAGCAGGCCCAGAACGCCTTGCTAAAAACCATCGAAGAACCACCAGAATATGCGATAATTATGTTGTTGACCACAAATGCGGCAGGATTTTTGCAGACTATCTTGTCCAGATGTGTCACACTGGAATTAAATGCAGTGGACAAAGAAACCATCATCAAAGAACTGATGGAAAACTACAGGATTCCGGATTATCAGGCGGAAATCTGTGGTGCATTTGCCCAAGGAAACTTGGGAAAAGCCATAAAACTGGCATCTTCTGAGGGATTCAATGAGATGAAGAATCAGATGGTGGGGATGCTCAGACGTATCGAGACCATGGATTTATTTGAAATCTCCCAGACCATGAAAGAGATGGAAGAATACAAGCCTCAGATACAAGAATATTTGGATTTAATGAACATCTGGTTTAGAGATGTGTTATTATATAAATCGACCGGGGAATCGAAAAAGATGATTTTCCGGGAGGAAATTATGATTATAAAGAAGCAGGCACAAAGTGCCTCTTTTTCCGGAATGGAAAAAATCTTTAAAGGGATAGCCACTGCAAAGCGCAGGATTGCGGCCAACGGAAATTACAATCTGGCTGTGGAGTTATTGCTTTTAACCGTAAAGGAGAATATAGGATGATAAAAATTATTGGTGTTCGTTTTTGTACAGCAGGAAAGATTTACTACTTTAGTCCAAAGGACTTTGAAATTAAGGTGGGAGATAAAGTCATTGTTGAAACCGCGAGAGGTGTAGAGCTAGGTAGTGTTGCCGTGGGACCAAAGGAGGTTTCCGATGATGAGGTGGTACAACCTTTGAAGGAAGTACAGCGTCTGGCCACTGAGGATGATTTAAAACAAGTGGAAAAGAATAAAGAAAAAGAAAAGGAAGCTTTCAAAATCTGTCAGGAAAAGATTAAAAAACATAATCTGGAGATGAAGCTGGTGGATGCGGAGTACACCTTTGATAATAACAAGCTTTTGTTTTACTTCACAGCAGACGGAAGAATTGACTTCAGAGAATTGGTAAAGGATTTGGCGGCAGTTTTCCGTACGAGAATCGAATTGAGACAGATTGGTGTGAGAGATGAGACCAAGACCTTAGGAGGCATCGGCATTTGCGGTCGTCCTCTTTGCTGTACCACGTATCTTACGGATTTTGTTCCTGTTTCCATTAAGATGGCAAAGGAGCAGAATTTGTCTTTGAATCCTACAAAGATTTCGGGAGTCTGCGGACGTTTGATGTGTTGTTTAAAAAATGAGCAGGAAACCTATGAATATTTAAACAGCCAGTTGCCGGGGATCAATGATTTTGTGAAAACGCCGGAAGGACTCAAGGGTCAGGTTAAGTCTGTTAATGTTTTGCGCCAGTTGGTAAAGGTTGTGGTGGAACAGAACGACACCAAAGAGGAGAGAGAATATCCGGTGTCAGAGTTGCAGTTTAAACCAAAGCGCAAAAACGTTAAGGTGACAAAGGAAGAATTAAAAGAACTGGCAAAATTAGAGGATAACAAATAATGCAGGAAGAACTTTTATTGCCAGGGGAACGGTTGGATGATCTTCAGAGAAACGGATACAAGATTATTCAGAATCCTCAGAAATTTTGTTTCGGTATGGATGCAGTGCTTCTTTCCGGATTTGCCAAAGTAAAGCCGGGGGAGACGGTGATTGATTTGGGAACCGGAACAGGCATTATCCCGATTTTACTGGAGGCAAAGAGCCGGGGACAGCACTTCGTAGGGCTGGAAATTCAGGAGGAAAGTGCTGATATGGCCGCTAGAAGTGTGGCGTACAATGGCTTAGAAAACAAGATTTCAATACAGGTTGGAGATATTAAAGATGCAGCAAAACAATTTGGTGCATCTTCTTTTGATGTGGTTACCAGCAATCCGCCCTATATGACAAAGAATCACGGGCTTGTAAATGACGGAGATGCAAAAACCATAGCAAGACATGAGATTCTCTGTGATTTGGAGGATGTGATTTCTTCCACCGCAAAGTTGTTAAAACCCGGTGGCAGATGCTATTTTGTTCACAGACCCTTCCGCCTGGTGGAGATTTTGTCTCTGATGAGTCAGTACAAGATTGAACCAAAGCGGATGCAACTGGTTTATCCTTATTTGGATAAAGAACCTAATATGGTTCTCATTGAGGGACTCCGAGGTGGAAAATCCAGACTTACGGTGGAAAAACCATTGATTGTTTACAAGGAACCCGGGGTATATATGCCGGAAATTTATGATATTTACGGATACTAACAGAAAGGAACTATCATGGCAGGAATACTATATCTTTGCGCTACACCCATCGGAAATCTGGAAGATATGACCTATCGATGTGTGCGTATTTTAAAGGAAGTGGATTTGATTGCCGCAGAGGACACTAGAAATTCCCTGAAGCTGTTAAATCATTTTGAAATCAACACACCTATGACTAGCTACCATGAATTCAATAAGATAGAAAAGGCGAAGAAGCTGATAGAACAGCTCTTGGCAGGGAAGGACATTGCGGTGATTACTGATGCAGGGACACCGGGGATTTCCGATCCGGGGGAAGAGTTGGTGGCAATGTGCTATGAAGAGGGGATTGAGGTTCGCACAATTCCGGGGGCAGCAGCCTGTATTACGGCGATTACCAGTTCCGGACAATCCTGCAGACGATTTAGCTTTGAGGCATTCCTTCCAAAGGACAAAAAGGAGAGAAACCGGGTACTTCAGGAGATGACGGAGGAGACGCGGACAATGGTTGTGTATGAATCTCCCCATCATTTAAAAGCCACGTTATCGGAATTGCAGGATGTTTTGGGCAATCGGGAGATTACCCTTTGCCGGGAACTTACAAAAAAATACGAGGAAAAGCAAAAAACCACCTTGCAGGAGGCGATTGCTTATTATCAGGAGCACGACCCAAAGGGGGAATATGTGCTGGTGATTGCCGGTAAGTCCAAGGCCCAGGTGATGGAAGAGCAGAAAAGCCGCTGGGAAAACATTTCCATAGAGGAGCATATGGAAATGTATCTGCAGCAGAATCTGTCGAAAAAGGACGCTATGAAAGCGGTGGCAAAGGACCGGGGTGTGAGCAAGAGAGATATCTATCAGGCGTTGTTGTCAAACTGATAGAGAACTTCCTTTCTCAAAATGGGAAAGGAGCAGGGGCCGGTTTGTAAAATATATTTGTGAAAATTCATTGGTGTGAAGGTGTCAGGATATCGTTTCTGGCACTCTTTTTTTAGGTCAATAAAATTCAAATATCCCACGTAGTATTTTAAATAGTTGGCAGGATCCGAAAGAATCAGCTCGTATATTTGGGATATGGTGGTTTTGTCGTTGATGCCATAAAGACTTAAAAATTGTAAAAGTTCATCCCGGGTCCAGCCATAAAAATGCACGCCGATATCTGCAGAGGCGTAGAGGCTCAAGGTGATGCTCTGGTTCAGGGATAGAGCTGTTGCTACTTCAAAGGGCAAGCCGGCATACTGGTAGGATTCCATCTCCACGTAAGTGGCCCAGCCTTCCACAAATCCCGGGTAGGATAAGAGCAACCGAACCGGTTCATATCCAAAGCGGTAAGTCTGACAGGTCTGATACAGGTGTCCCGGAAATCCCTCATGGGCCATAGTTGTGAATAAATCAAGAGAATGAGGGTAGGCGGTGGTACTGTAAAAAATCTGATGTACATTTGGGTTATCCAATGGGGCAATTAAATAAAAAGCCGGTGCGCTGTAAGCCTCCACCTGGGGAGAGATTTTGCTGATTTGCACAGTCACATCCTGGGTGGCAGGAAAAGCATTTACCATAGAAGATTTTAAAACCTCTATCATTTCCTCCGGGGTTTTGAGAGGACAGTCATAATTGGATATTGTGGTGGCCAGAGAGGGATAGGAACTAAACAGGGAAGTGAGGTGCTCCATATCTTCCTTTCGCCTCTTTTCAATACGTTGAAATAATAGAAACGGAGTGTCGTCACAACCGGTGGCATCTTTGACCAGTGCCCTGTAATAGCGATGACCGTCAGGCCTTCTGCAAAGACACAAATCTGATGGGTCATTAACAGTTAAAGACGAAATCTTTTTTGATAAGGACAAATATGAAGGAATAACGACATCATAAATTAAAGTTTTATTTTTTGAAATATACTTTCTTTTTTCTGAGGAGGAGAGGAAATCGCATTGGTTTATCCGCTCCTGAAAAGAAGTTAAGAGCATATGGTTTGACTTATTTTCTGCAAACTCATTGCAGAAGGAAGCAGTCTTTTTCAGACACAAATTATCTCCTAACAGTCCTTTTTGATTTTTTTCTTTTGCAAAGAGATAAAGCTGTTGAAAATAAATATCCACGTCGTTGAGAAGAGAAAAATAATTTTGGATGTCTTCTTTATTCTGAAACCTATAGGTGGACAAGAGTACAGGTAAAGACACCGGAATACCGCTGTTGGGAGACAAGGGATCCGAATAGTAATAAGAGTCATCAAAATCCCCCTGCAGGGAATAGTAATGGCATAAAATATCGTATACCAGTTGAGATCTATGGGGCAGATTGTGGTAGGATACGGATTTCAGTTCCTTTAAAAAAGCCCGTTTTTCCTTCTGGGATTGCTGGAAGGCATGATAGGAAAGCTCTGAAAAAGTAGTGTCATCTGTAGAAATGCCGAAAGAGGCAGGATTTTCAAGAGAGAAATGACAGGACAAAAGGTCTTCTGACATTTGACTTTTAAACCATTCCCGGGTAATGTCATCAAATTCTGTAGTTGCGCTGGTGGAGGAATCCTGATTTATGGTTCCATTACCTAAATGGGAAATACCACATCCGGTAAAAAGTTCACATACACAGAGAAGCAAGGCTAATAGAGATTTAAAATTCTTTTTCATAATTCCTCCCGTATTTTGGATACAAGATAGTTTATGAAGAAAATGAATAAATATGAAAATGTAATGAAAAGGGGGAATATTTTTTCCGGGGGAACATAGAATTTACAAAGAGTCAGGGGACGCTTTATCTATGAATTATCTTTGGGCAGGGATGCTTTTGATTGGTATTTTATACGGAGCATTCCAGGGCAGAATGCCGGAGATTACAAATGCTGCTTTAGACTCAGCGAAAGAAGCGGTGTCTTTGTGTATCACCCTGATGGGAGCTATGTGCTTTTGGGTCGGACTTATGAAAATAGGGGAGAAGAGCGGACTTCTGAAAAGCTTTGCAAAAAAGATGGAACCCTTGTTGCATTTCCTGTTTCCGGCAGTAAAGAACGAGCCAAGGGCAAAGGAGTATATAGCAACCAATATGATTGCCAATGTGTTTGGATTGGGGTGGGCAGCCACACCTGCCGGTTTAAAAGCCATGTCGGAATTGCAGAAGGTGAATACCGGACCAAAAGGAATCGCTAGTACGGAGATGTGTACTTTTTTAGTGATAAACATATCCTCCCTGCAGTTGATACCTATTAATATGATAGCTTACAGAAGTCAGTATGGTTCGGCAAATCCCACGCTGATTGTAGGTCCGGCAATTCTGGCAACCTTTATCAGTACATTGGCAGCGGTGATTTTTTGTGTGATAGCAATGAAGCTTGAGAGGAAAAAGATTTGAGAGTTTTGTTGTATGTCTCTGACGCTATTATTCCTATTTTTATTGTGGTAATACTGTGTCATGGTCTTCTTCGGAAGGAAAACGTATACGAGGATTTTTTGGAAGGAGCAAAGGATGGATTCCAAACGGTGATTTCCATTTTGCCTACACTGATTGGTCTTATGTGCGGAGTGGGCGTACTTCGGGCGTCCGGGCTTTTGACGGACTTGGCAGAATTTCTTGGGAAAATTATGCCGGAGCAGGTCTTTCCCTCTGTGTTATTGCCGGCAGCTCTGGTAAAAATGTTTTCGTCTTCTGCGGCAACCGGATTAATACTGGATATTTTCAAGGAATATGGACCGGATAGTCTGTATGGAAAAACAGCCTCATTGATGGGAAGCTGTACGGAAACCATTTTTTACACAATGTCCGTTTATTTTATGAGTGTGAAGGTGAATAAAACCAGGTGGACTTTGCCGGGGGCGCTGTTTTCCACCTTAGTAGGAATTGCTGCCAGTGTTGTTTTGGCAAAATACATATGATATAGTAAAAACCTAGTGGGAAAACATAAGGGGAGACCAAAAGATGAGTATTATTATGGATTTAATTACGAATAAGGTGTTGGTATCTACCGGGGTATGCTGGTTTGTGGCTCAATTTTTAAAAGTTGTAATTGATGGTTGCAAAAACGGATTTTCCAAAGAACGGCTTACCGGCAGTGGTGGTATGCCCAGTTCTCATTCTGCCACGGTGGTCTCTCTCACCACTTCCACGGCATTGGTTTATGGCGTGGGCGGTTTTGAATTTCCAATGGCACTATTTTTTGCCATTGTGGTTATTTACGATGCCATGGGAGTACGAATGGAAACAGGAAGAGAAGCCCGTGCTTTGAACCGTTTGATGGAACGGGACAAAAAGGAGGGAAAAGAACCGGTGATGGAAGAACCTTTAAGGGAAAAGATGGGGCACACTTTACCGGAGATTATCGCCGGTGTGGCAATCGGAATCATCGGAGCAGTTATCATTTGTAATCTGATGCCATAATGGCAATCTGATAGCGCGGGATGGAGCAGTCTGGAAGCTCGCCGGGCTCATAACCCGGAGGTCATAGGTTCAAATCCTATTCCCGCAATTTTATTGTTACATTATATTGTTACATTATATATAGAAGAAAAGGATGCAGTTCAATCATGGATATACAGTTAAAGGATGTTCTTGTGATGAAAAAAAAGCATCCCTGTGGCAGTTGTCGATGGGAAGTGCTTCGGGTGGGAGCTGACTTTCGGATTAAGTGTCTGGGGTGTGGTCATCAGGTGATGATTCCAAGGACAAAATTAGAAAAAAATATAAAAGAAGTAGAAAAAACTCTTGATAAATAAGAAAATGCGTGGTATCATAGGAGACCGTGGTATATATAAAATATCCTTGCTTTGCCTAATTTTAGGCAAGGCCAAAAGACCAAAAGGAGGTAAATTCGCATGAACAAATATGAATTAGCACTTATCGTTAATGCTAAGATCGAAGATGATGCGAGAGCAGCAGTTGTAGAGAAGGCCAAGGAGTATATTACTCGTTTTGGCGGAACTGTTAGCGAAGTTGAAGACTGGGGTAAGAAGAAGTTAGCTTACGACATCCAGAAGATGGACGAGGGCTTCTATTACTTTATCCAGTTTGAGGCAAACGCTGATGCACCTGCTCAGATCGAAGAAAATGTTCGCATCATGGAAAATGTTCTTCGTTTCTTATGCGTTAGAAAGGACGAGGCATAGAGAGTAGATAAGGAGATCGTATGAATAGAATTATTCTTATGGGGCGATTAACCAGGGACCCGGAAGTGAGATATGGTGGAGCAAACAATACAGCAGTTGCCAGATATTCCATTGCTGTTGACAGAAGATTTAAGCGCGAGGGAGAGCCGGACGCAGATTTCTTTAACCTGGTAAGCTTTGCAAAGCAGGGCGAGTTTGTTGAGAAATATCTTCGCAAGGGAACCAAGATTGTAGTAGAGGGTGAGTTGAGAAACAACAACTACACCAACAAAGACGGACAGATGGTTTACAATGTTGAGATTGTTACCAGCAACGTTGAGTTTGCAGAGAGTAAAAGTGCTCAGGCCAACAGTGGCTTTGTAGCAGAGGCTCCGGCACCTAATACAAGTGCGGGGGATGGATTTATGAATATCCCAAATGGTATCGATGAAGAGTTACCATTCAATTAGTTTTTATAGGAGGTAAAAGTCATGGCTTACAATAAGACAGACAGAGCAGATGGTTCTAGAAGAAGACCTATGCACAGAAGAAAGAAAGTCTGTGTATTCTGCGGTAAGGACAACGTGATTGATTATAAGGATACAGCAAAGTTAAAGAGATACATCTCTGAGAGAGGAAAGATTCTTCCTCGTCGTATCACAGGAAACTGTGCAAAGCATCAGAGAGCTTTGACCGTAGCTATTAAGAGAGCTCGTCACGTAGCACTTATGCCATACGTTTGCGAATAAATCGCAATTATTTTAATGATAAAAGCCTTTAAATACTGTACAAGCAGTGTTTAAGGGCTTTTTTAGAACCAAAAGAAGTAAGGTGAATATTTATGGCGAAAAAGAAAAAGAAAATGGAATACCGGTATTATGAAATGCCATCCGGCAGTTATATTCTTCCACTTTTGGGTGTGGGCTGGGAACAGGAGTATGGTGTGGAATATCCCGACGACCTTCTTCATTTTCATAATTATATGGAAATCGGTTACTGTTATCACGGAGACGGAAATCTGATTATAGAAGACCGGGTATATGAGTATGGGGACGAGATGTTTTCCGTTATCCCGGCAAATATTCCTCACACCACCAACAGTAAGCCGGGACATATTTGTAAATGGGAATATTTATTTATAGATGTAGACGGTTTTATGAAAAATGAAATTAATCTGGATGCAGCCCAGATACATTCGATTCTCAGTCAGATTAATAAACGTGGCACATTAAAGACGGCTCAGAATCACCCGGTTATGGCTAGACTAGTTTTAGATATCATTCGGGAATGCAGAGAGAAATCTTTGTACTACGAGGAGAGCGTGAAGGGGTATTTGTATGCTCTGGTGGTGGAAATGCTTCGCCTGGTGGACGAAAGGGACAAGTCCAGACGAACCAGAAAGGTGAATCAGTATATCAAGGATTCTCTGGATTATGTGAATGAGCATTATATGGAACCGATTCGGATGGTGGATATTGCCGAGGCTAGTGGGCTGAGTGAAAGCCATTTTCGCAGAATTTTTGAGGATGCCATGAATATGAAACCTTTGGATTATGTGAATCTGATTCGGGTGGACAAGGCCTGTTTTTTGATAGAGAGGGAGGATATCTCTATGGAGGAAATCAGTTTCCGAGTGGGATTTCAAACCCAGTCCTCCTTTAATCGCAATTTCAGGCGCCTGACAGGGATGAGTCCCTATCAGTGGAAAAAGAAGGAGACAAAACAGGAAGGCATTTTAAAGAACTATCAAATCAGTGCAATGAAAGGTTGGGAGGCGTAAGCCTCCTTTTTTATTTTTGTGCAAGGTGTAAAAAATTACCATTTGATATTTTTGCAACCTGCTCAAAATGGAAACTGAATCAATAGAAACAGTTTCAAAATGGTCGTTTTTGCAAATTAATTGGACAATAATGCTCACAATTAATCATTTTGGTAGGTATAATGGAATCATAACGAAAACGTCACACGCAAGTGTGAACCTATTAATGAGGAGGACAATAATGAAAAAGAAAATCGTTTCCTTATTGCTGGTTGGGGTACTGGCAATGTCTGCATTCGTAGGATGCGGAAAGAGTAGCGGTAACTCTGCTAAGTCTGATGACTCAGCAAATACCGAAGAAAACACAGCAGCTAAGATGTATACATCTGATGATGAAAACACATTGACAGTTGCAGCATGGGATGCAAACTTCAATATTCCTGCTTTGAAAGCAGCAGAGAAAGCATTCCAGAAAGAAAACCCAGATTTCAAACTGGAAATCATTGAGCAGTCTCAGTCATCTGATATTGAGAATGCTATAACAACAGCAGCTCAGTCAGGCAACTATGAGAACTTACCTGACATCGTATTGTTCCAGGATCATTACATCCAGCAGTACGTAACAAACTATCCGGATGCATGGCAGGATATTGATGATGCAGATATTGATTGGTCAGACTTTGGAGAGGAAAAACTTTCCTTCTCTACAATCGATGGAAAGCATTACGGAGCTCCTGTAGATAACGGAACAGTTATTTTTGCTTACAGAGTAGATCTTCTTGAGCAGTGCGGTTACACACTTGATGATGTAACAGGCATCACTTGGGATAAGTTCATCGAGATTGGTGAAAAAGTTTACAATGAAACCGGAAAGTATTTACTTTCTATGGACGGCAGCGGAAATGACCTTCCTTATATGATGCTTCAGGCTGAAGGCGTTTCTCAGTTCAAGGATGGCAAGGCAAACATTGCTGACAACAAGACAATGACTCAGATTATAGAAGTTATTGAAAAGATGCAGCAGAAGAACGTATTGCTCCTTGCTAACGACTGGAGCGGTTACACCAACGACATCCAGAAGGATAAAGTTGCTGGTGTTATGAATGGTAACTGGATTATTCCTACCATCGAGCAGGTTGCAGAGAACTCAGGTAAGTGGGAAATCACTTCTATGCCTACACTTTCAGGTGAAGAAGGATACGCTTCAAACGGTGGTGCATCACTTTATGTTACAGCAAACTGCAAGAAGACAGACCTTGCTAAGAAGTTTTTAGCTTACACTTTTGGTGGTGGAGATGGTGCTATCGATACATATGACAACGCACTTCGTGATGGCGGTGTTATCACAACATGTATCTCAGCTGGTAAGTCTGATGTATATCAGGAAGGTGTTGAGTACTTCAACAACCAGGCTATCTATGCAAAGATTGTAGAGATGGGCTCACATGTTAAGGTTGTAGAGCAGAGTGATTATCACTACACAGCTCGTGAAAAGGTAGCAGCTGCTATTACAAACATCCACAATGGAACGTCCGTTGAAGATGCATTAGCTCAGGCGCAGCAGGATCTTGAATTCGCTATGGAAGAGTAATTTGAAACATACAAATAATTAGTATCAAACGGGGAATCGGATTATTCGACTCCCCGTTTTCCTTAAAATCTCGACGGAGAAAATAAAAGGGGGAATCAAAATTGAGTAAAAATAAGAAAGGGATGAACATACAGGCAAAACAACAACGTGCCGGATGGATTTTTTTGGCACCTGCCACACTGATGATTGCAGTGTTTAGCTTTTACCCTATGATTCAGGCCTTTATCACATCATTCACCACCGGAACCGGTGTAAATACAAAGGCAGCAGATCCGCTAAATTATAACTACTTGCGAATGTTTGCAGACCGGACATTTCTCCGTTCTGTAGGAAACACTTTTTTGTATCTGGCAATTGAAGTGCCGATTATGTTGATACTTGCCATTCTTTTGGCACAGTTACTCAACAACAAAGATTTGAAATTCAGAGGATTATTCCGAACCATGGTATTCCTGCCATGTGCAACATCTTTGGTATCCTATGCTTTGATTTTTAAATCTCTGTTTGCACAGGATGGTTTGATTAACCAGGTGCTGGTAAGTCTTGGGATTCTGGAAAGCAACTACAATTTCCTGGGTAATACAGGAAGTGCCAGAGCAGTTATCATTATTGCTTTGATTTGGAGATGGACCGGATACAACATGGTATTCTATCTGGCCGGTTTACAGAATATTGAATATTCTGTTTACGAGGCGGCAAAGATTGACGGAGCTAACGGATGGAAAACATTCTGGAAGATTACAGTTCCGCTTTTGATGCCTACCATTGTTATGACGGTGATTATGTCCATCAACGGTACCTTGCAGTTGTTTGATGAGTCTGTAAACCTGACAAAGGGCGGACCGGCAATGTCTACAATGACAATGTCCCATTACATTTATAACAATGCATTTGGGCAGGGCGTAGGTAAGTTTGGATATGCATCAGCAATGTCATTCTTTATCTTTATTCTGGTTGCCATCTTGTCTGCAATCAGTATGAAAGTAGGTGATAACCGTGACTAATAAGAAAAACAGTTCCGCTATACAGCGAAGATTAATACCAACTTATATTTTCTTGATTATTTTTTCATTCATTTCTGTGTTTCCACTGTATTGGATGATTGCGGCAGCTACCAACCAGTCTGTAGATGTGGCCAGAGGTAAAATCACTTTTGGTGCATACGCATTGGACAATTTCCAGAAGCTGACATCACAGACCGATTTGTGGGGTGCACTTGGAAATTCATTCCTTTATGCAGTGGTTCAGACATTAGTGGCACTTTTGATTTGTTCATTGGCCGGATTTGGATTTGAACTTTATCATGATAAGGCAAAGGACAGAGTGTTTTCTATTCTGCTTTTGGCTATGATGATTCCTCAGGTTGCAACTATGATTCCGTTGTTTAAGATGGTTTCTGCAGCCGGTTTATTGAATACGGTTTGGGCGTTTATTTTACCGAGTATTTCTACGCCGTTTTTGATTATGATGTTCCGACAGAATTCCAGAAACTTCCCGATTGATATTATGGAAGCAGCCCGTTTGGATGGATTGTCAGAATTTCAGATTTTCTTCCGCATGTATATGCCGGTTATGAAGTCTACATACGCAGCAGCAGCGGTTATTACATTTATGAACGCATGGAATGCATATTTGTGGCCAAAGGTTGTTATGGCAGATACCAGAGCACAGACAATGCCAATGTTAATTGCCAATCTCGCCAGTGGTTATACTACAGATTATGGTGTTCTTATGATGGGTGTATTGTTCTGCTCATTGCCGACTATGATTGTATTCTTCGTATTACAGAAGCAGTTTGCGGAAGGTATTACCGGATCCGTTAAATAGTTTAGAAAAGGGAAATAAAAGATGGAAAAATTTCAATATGATATAGTGAAAAATCCGGAAGTATTCAAGATTAACCGAATGGAAGCCCATTCTGATCATGAATTCTATGGAAACGAAAAAAATATATCTACAGGCTTTTCGGATTTTAAAGTGCTGTTAAATGGTGTTTGGAAATTTTCCTATGCAAAAAATGTTGCGTCTGCCATTCAGGATTTTTATGCGGACGATTACAACTGTAAAGATTGGGATGACATCAAAGTACCCGCCCATATCCAGATGGAAGGGTACGATGTCCCTCAATATGCAAACACCCAGTATCCATGGGATGGAAAAGAACCTGTAAGACCCGGCGAAATACCGGTGGAGTTTAATCCTACTGCTTCTTATGTCAAATACTTTGAAGTGCCGGAATTTATGAAAGAAGGCCCGGTGTATATTTCGTTCCAGGGGGTTGAAAGTGGTATGGCCCTTTGGTTAAACGGAAAGTTTGTGGGATACAGTGAAGATACCTTTACACCTTCCGAATTCGATTTAACACCTTATATTCGGGATGGTGAAAATAAACTTGCGGTTCAGGTATATAAGTGGACTGCAGGAAGCTGGTGCGAGGATCAGGATTTCTTCCGGTTTTCCGGAATTTTCAGAGATGTGTATCTCTACACAATTCCTAAGGTGCATATTCGCGATATGCGATTGCAGACAGAACTGGATCGGGAGTATACCGACGGATGCCTGAAGCTGGATTTGGATGTGACAAATGCCGGAGAGGCACAGTTGCGTCTGGCAGATGATGATGTGGAACTGACAATGGATATTCATCTTTCCAAGGGGAAGAATCACATCGAGATGCCTATGAAAAATCCGAAGCTTTGGAGTGCTGAGGAGCCAAATCTCTACGATTTGACAATCACGGTTTTTGATGAGAATAAAGTTCAGCAGGAAATTGTGACAGAGAAAGTTGGCTTCCGTGTCTTTGAAATAATTAACCGCATGATGCATATCAATGGTAAACGAATCGTATTTAAGGGCGCAAACCGACATGAGTTCAGCTCTGAGACAGGAAGATGTATCGATGAGTCAATTATTCTCAAAGATATTATCACTATGAAGCAAAACAACATTAACGCAATCAGAACCAGTCATTATCCAAACAGAACGGAATTATACCGTTTGTGTGATATCTATGGTCTGTATGTGATTGATGAGACAAATTTAGAGACCCACGGAACATGGAATGCAATTCAAATGGAGATGGAACCAATTGAATTCGCTGTGCCTGGTAACAGACCTGAGTATCAGGAGTTGATTATTGACAGAGCCAGAAGCATGTTTGAAAGGGATAAAAATCATCCATGTATTTTGATTTGGTCCTGTGGAAACGAGTCCTTTGGTGGAAAAGAT
Organism: Lachnospiraceae bacterium; assembly: GCA_022768745.1. GTDB lineage: Bacteria > Bacillota > Clostridia > Lachnospirales > Lachnospiraceae > Pararoseburia. The sequence continues at coordinate 7,910 of JALELK010000004.1, read as the reverse complement.
ATCTATGAGATGAGTAATCGCTTCCGTCAGTGGGATTCTACCCGTCTGGTTCATTATGAAGGTGTGGATTGGGATAAGAGATATCCGGATACCACCGATATGGTTAGTACTATGTACACACCGGCGGCTGATATACAGGAATACTTAAAAAAGAATCGAAACAAGCCATATATTCTATGTGAATATACCCATGCTATGGGTAATTCCTGCGGAGCAATGCACAAATATATGGATTTGACAGAGACAGAACCTCTGTTCCAGGGTGGATTTATTTGGGACTACATTGACCAGTCCCTCACCTTAAAGGACAGATATGGAGTTGAGTTCCAAGGATATGGCGGAGATTTTGGTGACCGTCCTTGTGATTACAACTTTAGTGGAAACGGAATCTGCTATGGTAAGGACAGAGAACCTTCACCGAAGATGCAGGAGGTAAAATATAATTACCAGAACATCGAGGTTTCCATTGACGGAACCACAGCTACGGTATACAACAAGAACCTGTTTGTGAATACAAATACATTTGATGGGGTTGTTACCCTTGAAAAAGAAGGAAAGTGTGTATACAGTGATAGAATTTCTGTAGATGTGGAACCACTGACAAAGAGAAAAGTGCTTCTTTTAGATAAGTTGCCGGAAGATGGCGAATATGTTTTGACTCTTTCTTTTGTACTGAAGGAAGATACCCTTTGGGCAAAGAAGGGACACGAGGTAGCCTACGGACAGGCAGTTATCGGAGAAAGAGAAAAACCGGCTCATTCCCAAAAACCTATTGTAGTGACCAAAGGATGGCACAATGTGGGAATCAAGGGAGAGGATTTTGAGGTTCTTTTCTCAGGACTACACGGAGGCTTGGTATCATACAAGTACGCAGGTCAGGAATTATTTAAAAATATTCCGAAGCCAAACTTCTGGAGACCTTTGACGGATAACGATGTGGCAAATCTGTTGCCATTCAGATCCGGACAGTGGAAATTAGCAAGTATGTATAACTCCTACAAGTACAACAATGGAAGGGAAAGTACCTTCTATGAAGTGACAGAGGGAGAGAATACCGTGACTATCAAGTATATCTATCATCTGCCAACCAAACCGGTTATGGACTGTGAAGTGGTTTATCAAGTTTATGGTGATGGTGAGATTGAAGTTACTATGTCTATGGATCCTTCTGCTGAAGTGGGAGAACTTCCGGAATTCAGTATGCTTATGACTATGGATGCAGACTATGAAAATCTGTTGTGGTATGGCCGTGGACCGGAAGAAACCTATGTGGATAAATGTCATGCAAAACTTGGTGTATTCCAAAACAAAGTAGCAGATAACATGGCAAAATATCTGGTTCCGCAGGAGTGTGGAAATAAAGTAGATGTGCGCTATGCAAAGGTGACGGACAACAAGGGTCGGGGATTAATGGTATATGGAGACGATTTAAGCCTTTCCGTATTACCTTATTCACCTCATGAGATTGATAATGCAACTCACCCGACGGAACTTCCACCCGTACATTATACCTTCATTCGGGCAGGACTGGCCCAGATGGGTGTGGCAGGAGATGATACCTGGGGAGCACAAACCCATCCGGAATACCTTATTGACAATAGCAAGAAACTTACATTTACATTTAGTTTTAAGGGAATCTAAAAGAAAACTCCTGCTTTATGCAGGAGTTTTTTGTTAAGAGATAAGGAATCCATGAATTCCGGGTTTCAAGAAGAAATAATATTTGCTATAATAGGTAGGTGGTTTTGACGGAACCAGCCGCAATACGAATGATTTAGGAGGAGAAACGTGTATCAGGATATTTATATAGAAGAATCTGTTCACAGACAGGTGCCGACAGTGACAAGGGGGCTTAATATTTTACTGATTATTGCCACGATTTTAGTTGCGTTTCAGTTTGTGTTTGTGAATTATGCATTGTTTGGTATTCCTTTGGTGGTGATGATTATCGTTACCTACTTTGTATCCCAGAATGCGAAGCTGGACTTTGATTATGTGTATACCAACGGATTGCTGGAAATTACCAGAATCAGACGTAAACGCAGAAGAAAAGATTTGGTGGAATGTGAGATGAAGGATGTGGTTGTGGTTGCAAAGTCAAAGACAGAGCCGGTACAACCGTATATTGGCAGACATATGACCACATATGACTGTACTTCCCATGACCCGGATGTGGTTTACTACACTATGATTGTGCGAAATGCCGGCAGTGGAGCAGAGACCAAGGTATTATTTGAACCCGGACAGGAAATGTTAGAGGCTATGAAACGAATCAGCCCGGACAAAGTATATATTTAAAGGAGATTACACATGAACGAAGTGCAATTGAGAGAAAAATTTGAAGAGATTTACGGAACGGACGGGGAAATCAGAGAGTATTTTGCCCCGGGACGTGTAAATCTGATTGGAGAGCATACAGATTACAATGGAGGACATGTATTTCCGTGTGCACTGACCATCGGTACATATGGCGTTGCCAAAAAGAGAGAGGATAACAAGATTCACTTTTATTCTGCGAACTTGGAAAACGCTGCGGTAGTAGAGGTGACTTTGGATGATTTAAGTTACCAGAAATCCTATGGATGGGCGAATTATCCTTTGGGTGTGGTTTGGGCTTTTGACGGAAAAGGCAAAAAGCTTACCCAGGGATTTGATATGGCAATCTGGGGAAATATCCCAAATGGTTCCGGTCTTTCTTCATCTGCATCTCTGGAAGTTTTGACAGGAGTAATTCTCAGAGATTTGTATGGTTTTGATGACTTGTCTATGATTGATTTGGCATTGATTGGCCAGTACTCTGAAAATAATTTTAATGGATGTAATTGCGGAATTATGGATCAGTTTGCAGTGGCAATGGGCAAAAAAGACCATGCTATTTTCTTGGATACCAGTGATTTATCTTATGAGTATGCAAAGATTCAGCTTCCGGATGCAAAGATTGTTATTGCCAACAGCAAGGTAAAGCATAGTCTTGTTGACGGAAAATACAATGAGAGAAGAGAAGAATGTGCAAAGGCATTGGAAGAATTGCAGACAGTATGTGATATAGAGAGCCTTGGAGATTTGGATGAGGCGACTTTTGAGGCAAACAAGTCTGTAATCAAGGATGCAGAGAGACAAAAAAGAGCAAAGCACGCAGTTACAGAAAATCAGAGAACCATTAAGGCTGTAGCAGCTTTGAAAAACAATGATTTGAAGCAGTTTGGAGAACTGATGAATCAGTCTCACATTTCCCTTCGGGATGATTACAAGGTCTCCTGCGAGGAGATTGATGTTCTGGTGGATGAAGCATGGAAGATTGACGGAGTTATCGGTTCCAGAATCACCGGAGGCGGTTTCGGTGGATGTACCGTAAGCATTGTTAAAAATGAATCCGTAGATGAATTTATGGACAAAGTAGGAAAAGCCTATAAAGAAAAAACCGGTATTGATGCAGAGTTTTATGTGGTAGATATCGGTGAAGGCGCAAGAAGAACTGTTTAGTTCTTCTGCAGCAGATAGGTAGACATCATAAGTGCAACTTTACAGGTCATGGCATCATCGAATTTTCGGATGTCAAGGCCTGTATTTTTTTGTATTTTGTCCAGACGGTAAATGAGAGTGTTTCGGTGAAGATAAAGTTTTCTTGCGCACTCTGCGATGCTGAGGCCACTCTCCAAAAAAACATATATGGTATGGAGGGTTTCTTCATCTAATTGGTCGACCTGAAGTCCCCGGAAGTGGTCGTCAATGTATTCCTGACAGATGTTTTCCGGAAGGTGATAAATCAATTTCCCCATTCCCAGGTCGTGGGCCCAGAAAATGTGCTGGGTGGGATAAAAGATAGAACCGATTTCCATAGCGGTTGAAATGTTTAAAAATATTGCCGGCAGTGCGTCAATGGTTTCGCAGAGCTGGTCATAGGCAATGTTGATGGACACCATAGCTTCGGCCTCCAACATAGCCTGAAGGTCATAAACCTTCTTTTTCATGGAATCAGCAGACAAAGGTTGTTTTTCCTGATGCAGAATAGCTGTGTGACAATCATCAATTGGCACTAAGACATCTGCTCCGGAAGAAAAATACTGGGAGAAGACGGACTGCTCCATAGAGGAAAAAGGCTGTTTACTCTCCACAAAAATGGGAAAAAATAGAGTCTGACGTTCGATGTGGAACCGGTGCGCTCCCTGGATAATTTCTTCGGGAGAGAGAATCCCTAAAAGTAAATTACGCCAGAAACCTTCCTTGGAAGTGCCACTGTGTTGAGCGTGTAACATATTTTTCAAGATACCTATGGTATCCTCATCATTCTTAGAATTTTCATCGATGGAAAATGCGATTCCTGTCTGGGAATGCAGTTGTTCCAATAAGTCCAGAATCTGTTCTTTTGCATCCATTTTCTCCAAAATCCTTTCAAACTTAGCTATATGTAAGATTATAAAGAACACAAATTTAATAATCAAGACGGTTAAAAAGAATTATCCGTTATAGTGACGAAGAAAAGAAAAATTCTTTGGTCATTTTAACATTGTCCGGGTTTGGGAAATTTTCTATAATGACATTATGTAGTGAGGGGTGTAAACCCGGTTAGTAAGGGAAAGGAGATTTGCTTATTATGACATCAGTAGTTGTAAACATCAATTCAATTGATAAGGTTAAGAAGTTTGTAAATGCGATTACCGTGTATGATAATGATTTTGATTTGGTTTGTGATCGCTATGTGATTGATGCAAAATCTATTATGGGTATTTTTAGCTTGGATTTATCACAGAATCTCAAGTTAAACATTCAAAAGGATAATGACGTCGATGCTATTTTAGCTGACATTGACGAGTTCATTGTAAAATAATAATGATACAAAAAAGATAAGAGAGGACAAATTATTATGGCAAGTATTACATTAAAGGATATTAACAAAATATATCCAAACGGATTCCACGCAGTAAAGGATTTTAACTTAGATATTCAGGACAAAGAGTTCATCATTTTCGTTGGACCTTCAGGATGTGGTAAGTCTACAACACTTCGTATGATTGCTGGTTTGGAAGACATTTCAAGCGGTGAGCTTACAATCGACGGAAAGGTTATGAATGATGTTGAGCCAAAGGATAGAGATATCGCAATGGTATTCCAGAACTATGCTTTGTATCCACATATGACAGTATATGATAACATGGCATTCGGCTTGAAGCTTCGTAAACTTCCAAAGGATGAAATTGACAAGAAGGTTCGTGAGGCAGCTCAGATTCTTGATTTGGAGAAATTATTAGACCGTAAGCCAAAGGCTCTTTCCGGTGGACAGCGTCAGCGTGTTGCTATGGGTCGTGCTATCGTTCGTAATCCTAAGGTATTCCTTATGGATGAGCCTCTTTCAAACTTGGATGCAAAACTTCGTGTTCAGATGAGAATTGAGATTTCAAAACTTCATGAGAATTTGGGTGCAACTATCATCTACGTTACACATGATCAGACAGAAGCTATGACATTGGGTACCAGAATCGTAGTTATGAAAGATGGTGTTGTTCAGCAGATTGATACACCTCATAATCTTTACAATAAGCCACAGAACTTATTCGTAGCAGGATTTATTGGTTCACCGCAGATGAACTTTATGGATGCACAGATTTCTGTTTCAGGTGAGACTGTTACAGCAAAGGTTGGCGATGCATCTATTACAGTTCCACCCGCAAAAGCAAAGGCATTGGTTGACGGCGGATATGACGGAAAGACCGTTGTGCTTGGTATTCGTCCAGAAGATATTCATGATTCCCAGATGTTTATCGAAGCTTCACCAAACTCAGTAATTGAGTCAAAGATTAAGGTATACGAGCTTTTGGGTGCTGAAGTGTTCTTGTATTTTGATTATGCAGGAACTCAGGTTACCGCTCGTGTTGATCCTAGAACAAATGCAAAAGCTGGAGATACTGTGAAGTTTGCGCTTGATATGGAGCATGCACACTTCTTCGACAAGGAATCAGAACAGGTAATTACAAACTAGTCTTTTTCTTATTTATCTTCCTATTTATATCAGAAAGACCTTTGAATCATATAGATTCAAAGGTCTTTTTGCGTTTCATAATTTAATTGAAGAATAAAAATTATATCTTACCTCTCATAAGATAATCCATAATTCGCTTGGAGTCATCAGCTTCATGTGCGATGATTTCCATCTCAGGAATTGCGGAACTGGAAGAGAATACGGTGGTTAAAGAGATAAGCTGACACAGTTTGGATTTTAAATTTAACCGGTCACCATCGGCTGTAATCAATTCTACCTGACCTTCACAGGAATCAATTACCTGTAAAAATTCTTCTGGATTTTCAATGTTCATTACCTTCATAACTCTGATCTCCTTTTTGATTTTTTAATTATAAATGTTACAAACAACAGTTTTACGACACTATCATATAATGTAGGATTAAGAGGTGTCAATGAAAACAGGAGAGGTTACGATATCAGGTTGTACGGAAATGTGTTTTAGGACAATACAACCGCAGGCTTGTACGAAGTTGTATTGTTGGTGCTTGAGATGTGGAGAAAACCATAGGCATATTAACCAAAAAACTTTAAAATACGGGTGTTTTTTTGGAGCCTGGACTAGCATGTTACACAAACAATGGTGATTTAACTGATAAAATAGTAAAAAAATCACATAGAACAATACAACTTTGGAATAAAAAATGCTTGTATTCTATTGAAATAAAAAAGGGAGATGCATATAATCGGAGTATGTAACAAATACGTTCAATAATGTATATGGGTGGCCTGGATTTTTCTCAGGGTTCCATTTTGGGAATTGCTTCGATTGTGGTTTGTGTATTGTCAAAATACAGTATTCCATTGGCTATTTTAGGTGGTATTGCTGCCGGAGCTGCCATTGGAGCCATCAACGGATATTTTTACGTATGCCGTAAGATCAAGTCCTTTATTGTTACGATCTGTACCATGTTTTTATTCCGTGGATTTATCAAATATCTGACCACAAATGCGCCGGTTTCCGGTTCCGCACAACTGGTTATGATGGATAGCACAGCATTAAAGACAACCTGTACAGTGATTATTTTGGCAATTGGTTTTATTCTGTTCCGTTTTACAAAGTTCGGAACCTATTTAAAGGCAATTGGTGCCGGAGAGAAAGCAGCTATGTTTTCCGGAATCCGTACAGACCGGATGAAGTTTTGGATTTATGTTTTGGCAGGAGCCATTACCGGTTTTGCAGCATTTATCAATGTAATTAAAGTTGGTTCAGTTACCTCTTCTGGCGGAAATCAGTTGGAGACACAGATTTTGATCGCGCTGGTACTTGGCGGAATGCCAATTTCCAGTGGAGCTAAGGTTCGTTTTGAGAATATTATTGTTGGTTCACTTCTTTATATTGTGTTGAACAGTGGACTTACGATGATGGGATTCACAACACAGATGATGCAGTTGATTCAAGGTGTTGTATTCCTGATTTTCGTTGTAGTATTTGCAGATAGAGAATCCATTCAGGTCATCAAGTAAGAGAGGCAACTATGCAGAATTCAGATAATCTGAAATATGAAAAATTATATCATTGGGCGCATACGCTGATAACCAGTGGTGTTTTGAAGAATTCTGAAAAATTTCCGTCGGAGACCAGTTTGCAGAAAAAATTTGGATATTCCCGGCAGACTGTTCGCACGGCGCTACAGAAGTTAGAGGATGAAAAATTAATTACCCGGGTGCGGGGGAGTGGAACTTATGTATCTTATGAGGGTATTACCAACGAGAACAAAGGCCCCCGCGTAGGTTTGTTGATGAGTTATTATTCCGATTATCTGTTCCCCAGAATTTATGATGGGATTGAGGATGTGTTGACGGAAAAAGGATATGGATTGGAAGTAGCGGTGACGAAAAACCGATTAAATGATGAGGCTGTTTTTTTGGAAGGTTTGATAAAAAGCGGAGT
>JALELK010000103.1 GCA_022768745.1 Lachnospiraceae bacterium | reverse complement strand
TTTGATGAAACTATCATCAATATAAGTCTCCGCCAAATTTACACGCTCAATATGTAATTGGTTGGACAACACCTGTGCGATATTGTCATCCGTCACGTAGCCTAACTGAACCAGCTTTTCCCCCAGCTTTACGCCATCCCTTTTGGCCGCTGCCAAAGCCTCTTCAATCTGCTCCTCGGTACACGCTCCCTCTGCTAAGAGCATGTCACCCATTCGTTTTCGTTGAACTCTCATCTCTCCCCCTAATCCATAAGAATTCAAAAAAATTCGTATTTAAAATTTTAGTTGATGTCATTATACTCCAATATCAGATAGTTTTCAACAAAATACAAAGCTTCACCACTGTGAATTGATAAAAAGTAAAAAATATGCACAATAAAAAAAAAGAAGCAAGACGATGAGCCGGGTTATGTCGTGAGTAATCATCTATCTAGGACGACTGTCGCCAATCGCCTCAAGCAACCAACCTGAAACTAGCGGGCCACCTGCGTTTCTGTTCGGTCTTGCTTCGGATGGGGTTTACATGGCTTTTTCTGTTACCAGAAAAACGGTGGTCTCTTACACCGCCTTTCCACCCTTACCAGCCAGAGCAAGCTCTGACGGCGGTCTATTTCTGTTGCACTTTCCTTGGAGTCACCTCCACCGGACGTTATCCGGCATCCTGCCCTGTGAAGCCCGGACTTTCCTCTCCTGCGGCCTTTCGGCACCTGCAGCAGCGATTACTTATCTTACTTCTTTTTTTATATTGTGCATATAAAAATGCTTATACGTTAAAGCAACTTCCTCCGATAAATTCTCTCACCAGAGAATTGTTACAAATATCATCTGCCGGCATATTCAGGAAATAATCCATCAATTTCAAAAGCCGTTTTGCCTCAGCGTATTCCTTGCAATCCGGTGAAATTGCAAAAAGCTGGGGTTGTGCATAGGTTTTTAATACCGCCATCTCATAAATCAAAGCAGAGTTGAACATCACATCTGCATGTTCCTGAAATGGGAAGATATTTTTCTCCTCACCTCGGCGAACAGAATCCCACATGGCTATGGTATCCTTGGCGCTGGTGCCTCTGGTTCTGGCATCTCTCACAATCCGTCGAATCAAACGGCCATCGGTGGTAGCCAAAGGATTGTGCTCGTCAATGTTTAACTGGGTCAAGGCGCTGATATAGATTTTGAACTTGCTCTCCTTTGGCAAGGAGGCTGACATTCTGTCGTTCAACCCATGAATGCCCTCAATCACCAAAATGTCCTTATTGCCCAGTTGCATATGATGGTCTTTGTACTCTCTTTTTCCAATCTTAAAATTGAAGGAAGGCAAAAGCACCCGTTCACCCTGAAGCAATTTTACCATATCGGAATTGAAAAGGTCGATATCCAATCCCTCGATGCTCTCAAAATCTTTTTCTCCAAACTCATCCAAAGGAATCTGGTCTCTGTCCAGATAATAGTCATCCAGTGGAATGGGATGAGGATTAATTCCCAACGCCTTCAACTGAGCGGAAAGTCTGTGAGAAAAGGTGGTCTTTCCAGAAGAGGAAGGGCCTGCAATCATCACAAATTTTTTATCCGGGTCTGCGGCGATGGTTTCTGCCAAAGCTCCGATACGTCTTTCCATATAGGCTTCCTGACTCAGAATAATCTCTCTGGATTTTCCTGCACAGATGGCATCATTTAGCGCCGCCACGGTAGGGATTCCCATATCCTCTCCCCACTTTTCCGCGTCCTTTAATACATGGAACAAATGGTTTGCCGGTTCAAAGTCCGCCACCTTTTTTGTGTCCTTATCCGGGAACTGTAAAACAAAGCCCTCGTCATAGGGATACAAATCAAAGTACTTTAACCGACCGGTACTAGGAGCCATATATCCATAAAAATAATCAATACATCCGTCCAGCTCATATACATTGGTATTGGAACTGATCCGGTATTTCATCAAATTTTTTTTGTCGTGCATACCCCTCTCGGCAAAAAGTTTTCTGGCCTCTTCTGTCTTTACAGACTTCTTTGTGAGAGGCAAATCCTTTTCCACCAAGTCCAGCATCTCTGCTTTTAAATTAGCCAGGAAAACGTCATCCACCGAAACATTGCCCTTCACCTGACAGTAATACCCCTGTCCTAAGGAGTGGTTCACCACAATGTCCACATCTCCCTCAGGGTAAAGTCCCATCAACGCTCTCTGCATCAAAAAGACAACGCTCCTTCGGTATGCCCGGCGACCATTTTTGTCTGCAGTGGTGAGGAAAATAACTTCACCATCCTCCGGCACAATCCGGTTTAACTCCATCAGTTTTCCATTGTACAAAGCTAAGATAATATCATCATCCTCGCTGGTCTGATATTCCTCAGCCGCAATCTGCAGGTAATCCCCCTGCATCACCTTTACTTTAATCTGCTCAGCCATATGCTAATCCCCCTCAGATTATATTACCCAAAACGGTTCCTTATCCGGTTCTGTAACTACCTGTAAATCTGAAAAATTCATCTTTATCCAGGCTTCCATATAGGAAGTAAAAATATGCTCGATTCCGTAATGCCCGGCGTCGATAATGCTTAATCCTCTCGCCACAGCATCAATTCCTGTGTGATGGTCAATATCTCCGGTAATCAAAACGTCTGCTCCGGATGTAAGGGCCACCTCCACCTCGCTTTTTCCAGCTCCCGGAGAAATGGCAATTCTTTTTAATTCCGTCTGTCCGTCTCCAAATACTTTTACGCTGGAAATATCAAAACGACTCTTGCATTTTTTTGCCAAATCACAAAGGGTGATGGGCGCAGTCACATCTGCCACACAACCGATGCCCTTGGCCTTGTCTTTATCCGCTATAGTCACATCCAGAACTTCCATATGGGAAAGTCCCAACTGTCGTCCTGCAATCTCTCCCATTACCTGCACATCAAAGTTGGTGTGCATAGCCACGTAACTGATTTTGTGTTCAATCAACTTGATAATCCGTCTGCCGATAAAATCCTGCTGCACCACCTGTTTCATCCCGGAAAAAATCAAGGGATGATGGGTCAAAAGTAAATCTGCCCCGGATGCAATGGCGTGTTCAATCACCTCATCTGTGGCATCCAAGGCCAGATAAACCTTGGTCACCTGACGATTCTCGTCTCCCACCAAAAGCCCCACATTGTCCCAATCCAATGCCAGGTTTTTCGGTATCTCTTCTTCTACTCTATGTAAAAACTCTGCTACGTTCACTGCATTTCCTCCAATGTTTTCTCCACCAGGTCCCGATAGCTTTTTACTTCCTGTCTGCGTTTTTCTATGACATCGGTAGCGGGCTGCGCCTCCAACTGTTTTAAAACCTTTTCTGTCACAGCCCTCTCCCGCAACAGATACTGTTTTAAAACCGGATGCTTACGCTGTATCAAAAAGGTGCCAAAGTAAAGCTGTTGTTCTGTCGGCTCTTCCCTTTTTGTAACTTCTCCGCCATAGCGCACCTTCATCATAGGATAGTATTTTCCATCCTCTAAAACCATATCTTCATCTAAAAGTTCATACCCCTCCTGAAAAAGGAAGTTACGAACTTCATAAAGTTCTGACTGAGGCTGTAAAATCAATTCCTTCAGGGACTTTGCCCGGTCTGGGTTCTCCGATAAAATATGTAACACCAAACCGCCACCCATACCGGCAATCAAAACGGTATCTGCCTCTGCTTCCCCCAGCTCACTCAATCCGTCAGAGAGTCTGGTGGAAATTTTATCTGAGAGTCCCTCTGATGCAATATGCTCTTTCGCTGCGGATAAAGGTCCCGTTGCCACATCCATAGCAATGGCCCGGGAAATGATTTTCTTTTGTACCAGATAAATAGGCAAAAACCCGTGGTCACATCCCACATCACACAGTACGTTTCCGGGAGTTACCATATCCGCCAACGCCTGCATACGCTGTGATAATCGAACCATTTTTTACTCCAGATAATCCTTTAATTTTCTGCTGCGGCTTGGATGACGCAATTTGCGGAGAGCCTTTGCCTCAATCTGACGAATACGCTCTCTGGTAACGTTAAACTCCTTACCTACTTCCTCAAGGGTTCTGGCTCTTCCGTCCTCAAGACCAAAACGAAGAATCAAAACCTTTTGCTCTCTCTCTGTCAATGTGCCTAAGACTTCCTCCAACTGCTCCTTTAAAAGGGTAAAGGTCGCGGCATCTGCCGGAACAGGAACATTGTCATCCTGAATAAAGTCTCCCAAGTGGGAATCTTCCTCTTCACCGATAGGTGTCTCTAATGATACCGGCTCCTGGGAAATCTTTAAGATTTCACGGACTCTCTCCACCGGCATATCCATCTCTGCTGCAATCTCCTCCGGAGTAGGTTCACGGCCTAACTCCTGAAGCAACTGTCTGGAAACACGAATCAGTTTGTTGATGGTTTCCACCATATGCACAGGAATACGGATGGTTCTCGCCTGATCTGCAATGGCTCTGGTAATGGCCTGACGAATCCACCATGTAGCATAGGTGGAGAATTTGTATCCCTTGCGGTAATCAAATTTTTCTACTGCCTTAATCAGACCTAAGTTTCCTTCCTGAATCAAATCCAAGAAAAGCATACCTCTGCCCACATAACGCTTTGCAATACTTACCACCAGACGAAGGTTGGCCTCAGCAAGACGCTTCTTTGCCTCCTGGTCTCCCAGTTCCATACGCTTTGCCAGCTCGATTTCCTCCTCTGCTGTAAGAAGGGGAACCTTACCGATTTCCTTTAAATACATACGAACCGGGTCCTCTGTGCTGATACCGTCCGGAACAGATAAATCGATGGTCTCTACTTCCACCTCATCCCCTTCATTTAAGATAATATCATCATCCTCCGGCTCCTCCAATCGAAGCACATCAATATTATTTTTCTCCAGGAAATCCAATATCGCCTCAAACTGGTCTGCCCCAAGCTGCATATCTTTAAAGTAATCGCTGATTTCCTGATACTCCAAAACATTTTTCTTGTCCTTGGCAATCTTGATTAACTCCTGAAGTTTCTTTTCAAAAGCTTCCTTGTTTACCGGATTTTTCGTCTCTTTTGTTTCTACTTTGCTCTCGCTTTTTTTCGCCATTTTTATATCCTCTCTCATGTATTTTGCCCCTAATTCAGGGAAATATGCAGTTTCTCCATTTCCTGGAGTCTGCGCTTATCTTCTATAATCTGATTCCATCCCGCCATATCAGAAGCATCCAAGGCCTTGCGCCTCTGCTCCATACTGTTTTGCTTGATGCGAATCAATGTCTCTTTGATGGCCTTTTCAAAATCGGCCTGCTTTTCAATCCCCTCCACAGAGGTGTTAAAAATCTCTGCCACCTGCCGCTGTTGTTCCTCGTCGGAAAACATACTGACAATCTTGGCGGGATTTAACTCCTGCCCCGCGGCAAACTGTCCAAACAGTTCCTCTGCCACCTGTTGATAAATCCCCTCTGTAAAATCGGAAGGTTCGATATAGGCTTTCAGTTTCTGATATAATCCGGGGTGTTCCACCAGCCAGGTCAGAAGAATTCTCTGGGACTGCATCATACCGTCCTCTCGGGTTTTCTTTTTCTGCACGCCTGATTTTAAAGGTTTCTTTTCACTGGTAAGTCCCACCTTGGTTCCCAGACGGTTTACCATCTGGCGCATCTGTTCAAAACTGATTTGATACTTGTCTGCCACAGCCTCAATGTAATTGTTCCTCTCCAGTTCATCCTGAAACTCCAAAATCCGGCTGGCAACCTCCTGATAAAACTTGGTTTTGCTCTCAGGATCCTTCATATCATAATCCTGTTGCAAAATCCTTATGGTAAACATAAAACTGTTTTCCGCGTTATCTATCCGCTCCTGATAAGCCTCACGCCCCAGTGCCTTAATAAATTCATCAGGGTCCTTATAAGGCTTCATATTAATCACCTTACAGGTGATCCCGGCCTCCTTTAAAATCGGAATCGCTCGAAGAGCTGCCTTTGTACCGGCTCCGTCACTGTCGTAGCTTAAGTACACATCCTTGCCGTAGCGCTTTATCATATTGGCATGTCCGCTGGTCAGAGCGGTACCTAACGACGCTATGGCATTGTCAAAGCCCGCCTGATGCAGGGCAATCACATCCATATATCCCTCGCACAAAATAAACTGGTCTTTCTTTGTGCGCCGAGCCAGAAACAGCCCATACAGTGTCCGGCTCTTGTTAAAAATCATAGTCTCCGGGGAGTTTAGATATTTGGGTTCTCCCTCCCCCATCACTCGTCCGCCAAAGGCAACCACCTTGTTGTTGGCATCCATAATAGGAAACATGGCACGGTTCCAGAACTTATCATGGGCGCCCCGCCTCTCATCTATGGAAATCAATCCGCTGTCCTTTAGCACTTCATCTGTGTAGCCCTTGCTGCGAAGGTATTTATACAAATCATCGCTGTACTTATCCGAGTAACCCAGACCAAATTTTTGCATGGTCTCCTTGGAAAGTTCACGCTTGGTAAAGTAGTCCATGGCGTGTTTTCCCTTTTCGCTGCGGAGAAGGCTGTAAAAATACTTTGCCGCCTCTCGGTTAATCTCAAATAACTGATTTCTCTTGTCCGCTTCCGCTCTGGCTTGTCCGCTCATCTCCTGCTTGGGGAGTTCGATTCCCGCCCGGTCCGCCAAGGCTTCCATGGCCTCAGAAAAAGTGAAGTTTTCATACTCCATCAAAAAGGTAAATACATTGCCGCCGGCACCACAGCCGAAGCAATAATACATCTGCTTTCCAGGAGTTACGGAAAAGGAACCTGTTTTTTCATTATGAAAAGGACACAACCCGAAATAGGATGAACCTTTTTTTTGTAAATGCACATACTGGGATATCACATCCACAATGTCATTTCTGGAACGGACTTCCTCAATGACATCATCTGAATAATACGGCATACTTCCTCCTAGAATCCTTCGCCCCGCCAAGACTGCGGCATAAACAACTCGTTAAACTTTGTCACCGCATACTGGTCTGTCATACCGGCTATGTAATCACACACCACCCGATCCTTGGGGTCCTGATCCCGTTCCATCAAGCGACGATATTTATCGGGAATGACCTCAATGTGATCCATATAGTATTCAAAGAGCTGGCTCAACATTCGCTGGGCTTTTTCCTCCTCTGACTTTGCCACCGGATTCTGATATACATTTGTAAACATAAATCTTCGAAGCTCAAACATGGCTTCTTCCATTTCTTTCGACATGGCCACCGGCTCCAAATCGTTGCGGCACTCCACATCCATAATCTCGATATTGCGAAGACTGGTGGTCACCACATCGTGAATTAAATTATCCAACCGCTCTGTGGTAGAATGTCCCAGGGTATCTCTCAGATGCTTGGGAATCATATCCTCTGTGAGAACCATCCCCCGGATGGCATCGTCAATATCGTGATTAATATAAGCTATCTTGTCTGAAAGTCGTACAATTTTTCCCTCAGGTGTGGCAGGAATAGTGCTGGACTGATGATTTCGAATGCCATCTCTGACCTCCCATGTCAGATTCAATCCCTGTCCGTCCTTTTCCAACTTTTCCACAATACGGACACTCTGCTCACTATGTACAAAGCCACCCTGACACAATTTATTTAATGTGCGCTCCCCGGCGTGGCCAAAAGGAGTGTGTCCTAAATCATGACCGAGGGCAATGGCCTCTACCAAATCCTCATTTAACCTGAGAGCCTTGCCAATGGTTCTGGCATTCTGTGAAACCTCAAGGGTGTGAGACATTCTGGTGCGGTAATGATCTCCCTGTGGGTCCAAAAAAACCTGTGTTTTATTCTTTAACCGCCGAAACGACTTACAGTGAAGAATTCGATCTCTGTCTCGCTGGAATAAAGGCCGGATATCACACTGGGGCTCATCCACCTCTCTTCCCTTTGAATTTTCATTTAGTGTTGCGTAAGGACTTAAGGTCCTGCGCTCCATTTCCTCTATGGTTTCCCGAATGGTCATATGCGATTCCTTTCAGCAAATTTCAACACTCTCGTTATTATACTTACGGATATTTTTTTAATTTCCTTTATTTTTTAAAAAATTTATTCAATTTTATTTCTTTTCATCAAAAAACCCCTGTAGGATTTTACTCCCACAGAGGTTTACCTCATACATTTTTCATATTATTCATTGCCCAGAGCAGCCTGAATCCGGTGGAACATCAACATAAACTCCTCTTCCACATCGGAAAAACTCCTGGTGTTAAAAGATGGTCTGGTCATGATTTCGTGCTCCGGCAAATCCAGTTCCTCGTTGGTAAACAACTTGAACTCATGGAACAAAAGAGCATCATCCACAGAGGAAACCTGCTTTTGTTCCTCCTCACTTAAAGGCAGTTTCAAAAACTTTTCATAAATCATATTTTGAAGAACTTCCTCTGCCTTTAAATACTCCGGCATTTTATTTTTGATAGGTCGTGGTATATCACACAAATAAGCCTCGCTGGCATCGTGCAAAAGACAAGCCAGTGCAACCCGCATACTGTACTCCCGCTCAATGGCCTCATATGCACAGTCCACACTGTGCTGTCCCACGGAATAAAACTGGGAAAAATGACCATTGGCCCTGGACAACATCGATAGCGCATGAGCGATGTCGTTAATGTCGATGTCCTCTTCCTTTGGCTCTGCCACTGTAAAATGTTTTCCTGTATATGTTGTAATATAATCCTTCATAACCTATTCTCTGCCACACTCCTCAGATGCCTTAATAATCTCGAATTTTGCTGCTTCAAAGCACGCCAATGCCCTTGGCGAAAAGGTTCCGCACTCTCCATCCCGAATCATACGGCAGGCTTCCACCACATCAAAAGGTGCCTTGTACACACGTGGGCTCACCAATGCATCAAATACATCCACCACGGAAACCACCTGTGCCCACACAGGAATTTCATCTCCTGCCAGGTGGTCCGGATATCCCTTGCCATCATCTCTCTCATGGTGATAACGGCAGATATCATAACAGTAACGATAAAAATCGCTTTCCTCTAATTTAAACTTTTCTAATATCTCACATCCAATGGTGGTGTGAGTTTTCATAATTTCAAATTCTTCTTTGGTGAGGCGTCCCGGCTTTAACAAAATCTCATCCGAGATACCGATTTTACCAATGTCGTGAAGTGCAGAGGCATCCACCATCTGCTTTATATCATTTTTATTGAAACCACATTCCGGGTACAAGGCCACCCAATGTTTTAACATAATCTTGGTAAACTGCTGCACACGCTGAATATGACTACCAGACTCAAGACTTCGGAATTCAACCACGGAGCTTAGGGCGTTAATCAGAAACTCGTTGTTCTTTTCCGCCTGCTTGTGCATCTCCTCCAATTCCTTGGTACGCTCCTCCAGAGTTTTCTCAATATCTGCACGCTGCTCATACAACTCGATGATATTTAATGCTCTGCGCATAACCACCCTTCTGGAGAATGGCTTGTAGATAATATCGCTGGCACCTAACTCGTAGGCTTTTACATCACTTTCCGTGGTAGCCTCTCCGGTAATCATAATCACCGGAATCTTGTCTGTCATCTCTCCCAGACGCATCTTTTCCATTACCTGAAGACCTGTCATCTCAGGCATCATCAAATCCAAAAGGACTAGGGAAATATCCTTTGGGCGCTGACAAATAATATTCCAGGCCTGCTTTCCGTCTTCCGCCTCTAAAACCTCAAACTGTTCCTCAAAGATTGTCTTTAGGACTTCTCTGTTCAGTTCTGCATCATCAGCAACCAAAATCTTTTTCATGAGCTCTCCCTTTATCCCTTCCGTATCCATCATAAAGTATCCCTTGTCTCATTCCCTACTATTATATACATTTCGTAGACAAAAGTAAACGTTTGGGGATTTTACATTCGGATAACCACAGCCTGATATCCCTGTAAAGTAATTTCACCTTCACTAATTCTTAGTTCGTCCTTATTATTCAAAAGAACCTTTTCGCACTTTGCAGGTAAAGTTACCTTTTGGGGCTCCTTCTGGAAATTGGCAAGAATGAGCAAATCAACACCCTCTCCTTTTCTCTCATAGGCAATCAAATTCTTTTGCTCTCTGGCATATGGAATACATTTGCCAAAGGTAAAGGTATCGTGGTATGCCTCATCCTTGTAAAGGGAAATCAGTTTCTTGTAAAAATGATAAACGGAGGTTTCATCCTGCTGCTGGCTTTTGAGGTTAATGGTTTTGTAATTTGGATTTACCATAATCCAAGGCTTGTGGGTGGAAAATCCCGCATTCTCCTCATCGCTCCACTGCACCGGTGTACGGGCGTTGTCCCGGCTGAAACAATAAGCAAATTCCATTGCCTCCTCATCGCTGTACCCGGCCTCTTTGCAAACTCTGTAGTCATCTAAAGTACTGATATCATCATAGGCATCAATATCTGGAAAATGGCAATTTTCCATACCAATTTCCTGACCCTGAAAAATAAAAGGAATACCTCTCAGGAAAAAGTACACACAGGCCAAGGCTTTTTTTGCATCCTCAGACAAATCTTCCTGTGGAATAAAACGGCTGACACCCCTTGGCTCGTCGTGGTTTTCTATAATGTTGGACAAAAATCCGATTTCACCGGTTTTCTCCTGACTGTCAAAAATCACTTCCTTATACATTTCCGGAGTCACGGTCTCGTTTTTATACCAGCATCCATGCTTGCCGCAAAGCTCCGGTCCAAAGTCAAACTTGGATGAGAAATGCCCATTTTCACCGATAAACTCTTCCACTGCTCCCGGCTTGTCATTAAAGACTTCTCCTACGGTAAATGCATCGTATTTTTCAAAGGTCTCATGTTTCATCTCCTCTAAAAATTCACCGATGCCCTCTGCCTCGTCCAGCATCTTGCCGACAAAAGCCAGACCGTCATCCCTATCCGGCTCATAGTCCTTATAGGGCAGTTTCTTTTTAATATTGATAATGGCGTCAATACGAAATCCGGCGATTCCTCGTTCCAACCACCAGTTCATCATCTTGTAGATTTCCTGACGCATCTTTGGATTCTCCCAATTCAAATCCGGCTGTTTCTTGTGGAAGGAGTGCAGATAATATTTGTTTGTTCCCGGAATTGGCTCCCATACGCTTCCACCAAAATAGGACCTCCAGTTGCAGGGAAGTTTACCGTTTTTCTTCTCCTCAATATAAAAGAATTTTCCGTACTCTCCCTCCGGGTCTTTCAGTGCTTCCTGAAACCATGGATGCTCATCGGAGCAATGGTTGACCACCAAGTCCATAATCACATACATCTGACGTTTCTTAGCCTCTGCAATCAAACGATCCATGGTTTCCAAATCTCCAAATACCGGATTGATGGCATAGTAGTCTGAAATATCGTAGCCCTGGTCCACAAGCGGTGACTGATATACCGGTGATATCCATATAATATCAATCCCTAAATCCTTTAAATAATCCAGCTTTCCAATAATACCCTCCAAGTCTCCGATGCCGTCTCCGTTTCCATCTGCAAAACTCTTTGGCCAAATCTGATAGGCAACTTTTCCCATCCACCATTTCTTTTCCATCTTATGTCCACTCCTGTATGTCTCATTTTATTTCCCAACGATGTCAATCATCTCGTTCTTATTCTCCCGGGTGACTGGAAATCACCTTGCCGGTATTCCACAAATCTGCTGCCCGCTGAGCCGCTTCCTTGGCCTTTTCCTTTTCTTTGTAATCGATATTTACCGTGCGACTACCACAGTCCAGACAGGTTACATAAAAGCTCGCTCCCCCCTCTTCCTCTAAGAGACCTGCCCCTCCGCAGATTGGGCAATCCTGCAATTCAATTTCATCAAAAATATCCATTTTTCTATTCTCCGTTTCATTATTTTTCATTTCTAATTCCTATCTAATATAACACAAAAGTCTGTCTTATCCAAACAGATAAGGCGGACTTTTCAACTGTTTTTATTCTCCTTCAGATTTAATTTTCAGCAACAATTTTTTTATAATGTACTGTATCAGTATAGAGTTCGTCCTTCAATGGATTCTTTTTATTCTTACGAACCACATACATCTGATAAACAAAGAGTCCGACATTGTTTATCAACGCCAAGAAACTTACGATAAAGAATACAGTAGGATTATGTGTTGTAGGAACAGACGCTACCCGATCCGCAAAGGTAGGAACTATCATAATGAACATAATCCAAAGTGCCAGTGTCTGTGCTCTGTGCTGTAACCAGCAGCCTCTTTTGATAAAGAAGGATGGAATGGTACAAGACAATAAAAGTAAACCTTTTTAATAAAACGCCCTTCTTCGTCCTCTGTTCCCGCAATCAGCCCGCATGCCTCCTCAGGCAAATGCATTCTGGCATATTCAATCATCTCATCATAAAAATGAGTATCCATTCTTATTATTCCCATAATTATTCTTCCTCTTGATTTCTCGGAGCATCAAATCTTCCGGCTGTCTCCTCGCACACTTCCTGCTCGTAATCAATTGGTTCCAAAATGGTAGGATATAGGGATAATATAAAAGACCTATGGTTGGATATAGGTCTTTCCTATAGTGGGCAAAGTATTTCTATTTTTCTTCCTCTGGATACTTAAATCCCCACTCTTCTCTAAAAGCGGTCATCATATCCATCACATCTTTGGTGTATTCAATATGCATGCACTCGGTATCCCCTGAAATGGCTTTCTCCATATCCGCCAACTCATAGGCTAACGCATCAGCATTTTCTCCTTCCTTAATCACCTCTGTCTCACCGGACTCGGCATAAGTAATGGTCGCCTCCCAGGCTCTGGGGTACTCCATAATTTCAATGTATCCCTTTTCACAGGAAATCATTCCCCGCTTTGGCTGTTTAGAATGAAGGGAAAGCATCACCGATGCCATCTGTCCCTCCTTGTTCATAAGTAACAATCCCGCCTGTTCGTCCACTCCCGTAGGGGCAAGTTTCACCTGGGACAAAAGTTTCGTCGGCTTTTCATCCATAAACCATCGAATAAAGGAAAGGGCATAAACTCCAATATCAAGCATAGCACCTCCCGCCAGATTTCTATTGAAAAAACGGTTACTCATATTGTATTCTTTGAAGCTTCCAAAATTCATTGTTATCAGGTTGACTTTTCCCAATTTTCCAGAGTCAAGCAGTTCTCTCAGTTTCTTGTAGATAGGCATATGATAAATAGTCATAGCCTCACCGATGATAACACCTTTTTCCTTTGCCAAAGCCATCGCTTCATCTAACTCGCTACTGTTTAATGTAATGGATTTTTCCACAAGAATGTGTTTCCCATTGGCAATAGCTTTTTTCATAAACTCTATGTGGGTATTATGTGGAGTGGTGATGTAAATTACATCAACCTCCGAGTCCGAAAACATATCGTTATAGTCATCATAGACTTTTCCGATTCCATATTTGTCTGCAAAAGCAACTGCTTTTTCATGGGTTCTGTTTCCCACGGCGTAAATGTTTTTTCCGTTTTTCTTCAGCGCAACCGCCATTTCATTTGCGATTACACCGGTTCCTAAAACTGCCCACTTAGACTCCTGCATAAAGTTTGTCCTCCTTATCTTTCGTTCTGAAATAGCCAGTGCTCTTTCGTCATTACATTAGTGTGTCCAACGCGCACCTCATTCATCAATGGCACCGGTACATCTTCACAGGTGTGATGATAGACAAATCCAACCTTTTCCTGCACTCTCTTCGATTTTTGATTGCCTTCATAATATCCGCACCAGATGGTACTCATTCCCAGTTCTTCAAATCCATGACGGATAATTTCTCTCGCTGCCTCTGGCATATAGCCTCGTCCCCAAAAAGGTTTTCCCAGCCAATACCCCAGTTCACATTCATCATCACGGTCAGTCATATCTGTATGTCCGTTCAACTTCAATTCAATGGCTCCGATTGCTCTACCCTCTTCCTTTTCACAAATTGCATAGCACTCTTTACCATTAAATACATTTCTAATCACATCCAGACTTTCCGCTTTTGATTTGTGCGGCAGCCATCCTGCAACGGGTCCCACCTCCGGATCCTTGGCATACTCAAACAAGCTGTCTGCGTCTTCTTCCGTCCATTTTCTCAGTATTAATCTATCTGTTTCCAGCATGAGCTATTCCTTTCTATTAAGTGTTTTACACGCTTCTGCCATCTCTATAATCCAAAATCTACTAGTTAGACTCAGCATCATCGTACCGAACCATTCCCCACCAATTCGGCACCAGTTCTTCTAATCTAACCGTTTGTCTTTTATCATAATCCACCATAATTTCCATATCTTTATTCTTAATATTCAATTGCATAAGAAATTCTCTGCAAGCCCCACAGGGCATTCCACTTCCCTCTCCAAATGGCGCTTTATCTCTAAACACAATTAAACGTTTAATAACCGTTTGCCCACTATTTATATACATATTCAGTGCAGCCGTTCTTTCGGCGCATAGATAAACGGATTTATTTCTCCCGGATGATATTGCTCTTTTGCTTTTCTATATAATAAACAATGCGGAAGATGTTGCGGTGGTCCGGTGGACCACCCTGCGAAGCAGGAGCAACGACCGAGCCGGAGGCAAGACCTTGAACTTGGGTTCAAGGTCCCTTCGGCTCGTAAAAGAAAAGGTCCATCCCATTGGGATGAACCTTTTCTTTTATGCAATGCGGAAGATGGGACTTGAAAATTTGTTATCAAACCCCAGTAAAATCAAGCATTACAGACATTCTGCATCCTCCCAAAATTGCCAAATGGGGCAAAAATGGGGCAAAATTCGAAAACAATAGTTTGGAAGCCTTTCCCAAAAAGAAGATCGTTGCCATGCTGAAACCCGGTGACGAAAAAATCATAACTTTTCCATACGGATCAGCAGGCCTTATAATTTTTTCCGGCGCCGCAACTGACATAATGTCTATTTACCAGTATCATACATATTCCACAAGCTATGTAGGGAGAACAATTGGCACTCAAGGAAACAAGCTATCCTACACATCTTATGGTACGAACGGGATAAAGGTAATAAATAACAATGCTGGCAATACCTGTATGGTCGCAGCATTGACATTTTATGGTGATGAACCATATTAATTTGGAAAAATTAATTAATACGGACGGCATAAATCGTTGATTTAAAATTGGCGGCAGAACCTTTTGTATGATGAACATATAGTGCTATTGTCGTTGGTATTGTTAGTTTTAAGATTGTATGAAATTGTCTTGTTGGCGTAACAAACCCAGAAAAAGAAGGACAAGCAACTGTACATATACCACTAATTCCTATTAAATAGTTAGAATTAAATCCTGTTGGCTCAACGACATTACAAACAATATCCCACACTCCCTCTGTTAGAGTTAATGATTGAATAACTGTATTGGTGTTGTTCGGAACAGATACTTCTTTACCATTGGCGCTATTATAAAATCCGATTCTTGCCACACTATTGTTTTCATAAAAAAAAGAGGGCCGAAGCCCTCTTTTTCATTACGCCGCCACAAGTCTTCCCTGCTTTAACAGTGTAAGCATTGTCACGTTCTG